>JAEUJM010000031.1 GCA_016794585.1 Acidimicrobiales bacterium | reverse complement strand
GGCGCGCGACCGCTACCCTCCCTCATCGAACGCGGCCCGCGGTGCGGTGCTGCGTCGCGCGAGGACGAACGATGGGCGAGCAGCAGTCACCAACGGCCCGCAGGGGCACACCCTCTCCGCGGGCGCCGAGGGACGACGCCGCGGCGCGCCCCCAGCTCGTTGCTGTCCTTGCCGTCGTCACCGTGCTCATCGTCGGGTTCCTCGTCGTGCGCTCCGTCGGGTCGTCGGGCGGACCTACCCGGCTCGAGGAGGCCGATGCCTACCTCGCGGCCTGGGAGGAGAGCGACTTCCCCGCGATGGCCGCCGGCGTGGCCGACCCGCCACCCGAGTTCACGGCGCTGCACCAGCAGATGCTCTCCGGGCTGGGTGTGCGCGAGGCCGTCTACGAGCCGGGCGGCGCCCAGATCGACGGCGATCGCGCCACCGTCCCGTACCGCGCCAGCCTCACGCTGGGGGGCCTGGGCGTGTGGCGCTACGAGAACACGCTCAACCTCCTGAAGCGCGACGGCGAGTGGCTCGTGGACTGGAACCCGGCCACGCTCTACCCGGGCATGCAGCAGGGCCAGCGCTTCGCCCGCACCCGCACGGCGCCGACCCGTGCCGCCATCGTCGACCGCGACGGGCTCCCCCTCGCCGAGGGCACCGCCCCCCTGATCGTGGGCACCACGGCACCGGCCACCCCCGAGCAGGCTGCCGCGCTGGGCCCCTTCGTCGAGGCCGGGGACACCGTCGGCACGCAGGGCCTGCAGGCCCGCTTCAACGACGTGCTCTCGGGCGAGCCCTCGGGCCAGGTGCAGCTCATCGGCGCCGACAACATCCCCGAGATCGTCCACGTCTTCGAGGGCGCGCCGGGGGACTCCCTCGTCACCACCATCGATCCCCAGGTGCAGGCCGCGGCGGAGAACGCCATCTCGGTGGCCTCGGGCCCCGCCGCGTTCGTGGCCATCGAGCCGGGTACGGGCGAGATCCTCGCCGTGGCCAACAACCCGAGCGACGGCCTCAACCGGCCCATCAGCGGCGCCTACCCGCCGGGGTCGACCTTCAAGATCGTCACCACCAACGCCCTGCTCGGGGTGGGGGTCGACCCCGACGGGAACGTGTCGTGCCCGGCCACGGCCAACGGCTTCGGCAACTTCGCCGGCGAGGCCTTCGGCACCATCCCCTTCCGCGAGGCCTTCTACCGGTCCTGCAACACGAGCTTCATCATCCAGGCCGGCCTGCTGCCCGAAGGGGCGCTCGAGGCGTCGGCCGAGCAGTTCGGCTTCAACGTCGCCTACGACATCGGCATCGACGCGGTCGGGGGCAGTTTCCCCACCCCCGAGGGCCAGGGCGACCTCCTCGCCTCGTCGATCGGTCAGGGTCGGGTCACGGCCAGCCCGCTGCACATGGCGACGGTCGCCGCCGCGGTCTTCGACGGGAACTGGCGGGCGCCCACGCTCATCCACGGCGACCAGGCGCCGGAGCGGCCCGACCCCGTCCCCCTCGACGAGGGCATCGACGGCGCCATCGGCGAGATGATGCACGAGGTGGTCACCCTCGGCACCGGCGTGAACGCGGCCGTGCCGAACCGCGTCGTCGCGGGCAAGACCGGCACTGCCGAGTTCGGTCCCGAGGACCCGCCCGAGACCCACGCCTGGTTCATCGGCTTCGACGAGGACATCGCCTTCGCCGTCCTCGTCGAGGGTGGCGGCAGCGGTGGGTCGGCCGCCGCCCCGCTCGCGGCCCGCTTCGTGGCAGGCGTGCCTCCGCCGCCCCCGCCGACCACCACCACCACGGCGGAGGAAGACTGAAGGTCGTCGCCGGGCCGGTGACGTCGAGCGTGGTGGGGCAGTCCCTGCGCGCACGCGGTCGACGGGCGAGAATGCCACGGTGACCCGATCCGTCCGTCCGGCCTCCTGATGGCCGCGACCCCCTGCCGACCGTGGTGCCACCTCGGGGCTGCCACCCGTTCGGGCGAGGACGGCGCCCCCCAGCAGGGCCTGCGGTTGTCGCCGCAGGTCTCGTGCGGCGACGGCTGCCAGCCCGCCTTCACGGTCGCCTGGCTGTGCCTCGGCGCCGACAACGTGGACTGGCGCTCGGGCTTCGCCGGCAACACCTACCAGCCGCTGCGCATCATCGACCCGAGCCGTCCCGCCAAAGTGCAGGTGACGGCCACCGTCACGGTCTCGTGCTCACCGGACCAGTCCGCGGCGCAGTGCTCGACCACCTGGCTCGTGGGGTGGGAGGCCGGCGCCGTCCTGCACTCCATCACCGAGCTCGACAGCACCTGCCCCGGCGCCTGAGCGCCGAGGGGCGACCCGCTCGGGTCAGTCCGACGGCTGGTCGCGCAGGCCGTCGTTGAACATGCGGTACACGTCGTAGACCTCTTTGCAGGCCTGGCACAGCGGCAGCTGGCGGGGATCGCGCGACGGCACCCACACGTGCCCGCAGAGGGCCTCGATGGGGGTGCCGTTGATGCGGGCCTCGAGCACCTTGGCCTGGGCGTCCTCGCCGGGCTCGACCTTCACGATGTGGGCGACGAGCGGGGGACCGTCCTCCAGCTCGGGGTCGGACGGCCGGACGGTGATGACCGGCGAGGTCTCGGTGGTGGTGACGGACATGGCGCCGGGAAGCGTAACCCCGGGGGACCGGGGCAGACTCAGGTGGTGAGCTGGCGTGACGTCGACGACGACGAGTGGGATGCCGAGCTGGACGGCGAAGAGTACGACCTCGGCCCCCGGCGCCTGCCTCCCGCGGTGGTCGTGGTGGCGTGGCTGGTCGTGGTCGCGATGCTCGGCTCCGCGGTGGCCGCCTTCGTCGTGCTGCTGTTCGGCTGAGGGTCCCGACCGCTCGGGACACTCAGAAGATGTCTCGCAGGTGTCCCTGTTGTCGCCCGCGGGGTTGCAGGTCGCGCCGAGGACGAACGGGCGCAGGGGCTCGACGATCTGCGGCGGCCGTGTCAGCCGCCCAGGTGGTCACCGAGAGGGTGGTGCGAGCCGGGCGGCCCGTTCAGCGGAGGATTGCGACCGCCGCGCCCAGGGCCGCGAGGTTCACGGTGACGACGATTCCTGCGACGGCGAGCAGCCACGTCACCGTCTGGCGGTGCGCGTCGGCGATCTGTCGGGCCACGTCGGTTCGAACCCGCTCGAATTGTTGGTCGGTGTGGGCGCGAAGCGCACCGATCTCCGAGCGGACCGCGGCGAACTCGGTGGCGACCTCGCTGCGGACCGCGGCGAACTCGGCGGCGACCTCACCGCGGACCGCGGCGAACTCGGCGGCGACCTCACCGCGGAAGGTGGCGAACTCGGCGCGCATGTGGTCGCGGGTGATGGGCTCGTCGATGTCGCGTGCGGGGAACTGGGCCAGCAAGTCGTCCACCACCTCCTCGTCACCGACGATCGGGCTGAGCTTGTCGAACAGGGTGCTACGGGACTTCGCCTTCAGGGCCATGGCGCTACCTCTCGGGACGCGTCGGGTTCATGAAGGGGAAGTGACGGCATCGTATCGGCGTGCCGTGTGCTGTGAGCGGCCGATCTCCGGCGATGATGGCGCCATGGCCGACGTGGTGAGCCCGTTGCAGGGGACCGTGGTGTCCGTCGAGGTGGCGCCGGGCGCCACTCTGGGTGAGACGACGGTCGTGGCCGTGGTCGAGTCCATGAAGATGGAGCACCCCGTGCCGGCCGGGATGGACGGGACCGTCGACGAGGTGGCGGTGGCACCCGGCGACCTGGTGCACGCCGGCGACCCGCTGGTCCGGGTCGTGGAGAGCGCCGAACCCGCCGAGGTCACCGAGCCCGCGGCCCCGGTCGACCCTGGGCCCGCCGAGGGGGAGCGGGCCGACCTGGCCGAGGTGGTCGAGCGCCAGCGCCGCGCCTCCGACGACGCGGCGCGGCCCGAGGCCGTGGCCAAGCGCCACGCTCGGGGCCATCGCACCGTCCGGGAGAACGTGGCCGACCTCGTCGACGCCGGCTCGTTCGAGGAGTACGGCTCGCTCGTCCTCGCCGCCCAGCGGAGCCGCCGCAGCCTCGAGGAGCTCATCGCCCGCACCCCCGCCGACGGCCTCGTCGCCGGCCTGGCCCGCATCAACGGCGACCGCTTCGCCGACGAGCGGGCCCGCGCCGCGGTGGTCTCCTACGACTACATGGTCCTCGCCGGCACCCAGGGCCAGCAGAACCACGCCAAGAAGGACCGGCTGTTCGAGCTCGTCGAGCGCCTGCGGCTCCCGGTCGTGCTCTTCGCCGAGGGCGGCGGGGGCCGCCCGGGCGACACCGACTCGCCCGTGGTGGCCGGCCTCGACTGCTTGGCCTTCGCCCTGTTCGGGGGGTTGAGCGGGCTCGTGCCGCTCGTCGGGATCGTGAGCGGCCGCTGCTTCGCCGGCAACGCCGCGCTCCTCGGCTGCTGCGACGTCATCATCGCCACCGAGGACGCCAACATCGGCATGGGCGGTCCCGCCATGATCGAGGGCGGCGGCCTCGGCACCTACGCCCCCGAAGACATCGGGCCGGTGTCGGTGCAGGCGCCGAACGGGGTCATCGACGTGGTGGTGGCCGACGAAGCCGAGGCCGTGGCCGTCGCGAAGCAGTACCTGTCGTACTTCCAGGGGCCCCTGGGTGACAACGGCTGGGAGTGCGTCGACCAGACGCTCCTGCGCGACGCGATCCCAGAGAACCGCCGCCGCGTCTACGACGTGCGGGCGCTCCTCACGACCCTTGCGGACACGGACTCGGTGCTCGAGCTGCGGCGGGAGTTCGGCCAGACCATGGTCACGGCGCTGGTGCGCATCGAAGGTCGACCCGTCGGCGTCGTGGCCAACGACCCGGCCCACCTCGGCGGCGCCATCGACCGCGACGGCGCCGACAAGGCCGCCCGCTTCCTCCAGCTCTGCGACGCCCACGACCTGCCCGTGCTCTTCCTCTGCGACACGCCGGGCTTCCTGGTCGGCCCCGAGGCCGAGGAGCAGGCGCAGGTGCGTCACTTCAGCCGCCTGTTCGTCACCGGGGGCGCGCTCACCGTCCCGTTCTTCACCATCGTGACCCGCAAGGGGTACGGCCTCGGCGCCCAGGCCATGGCCGGCGGCAGCTTCCGCCGCCCGCTGTTCACGGTGGCGTGGCCCACCGGTGAGTTCGGAGGCATGAACCTCGAAGGTGCGGTGCAGCTGGGCTTCCGTCGCGAGCTCGACGCCATCGAGGAACCGGCCGAGCGCGAGGCGGCGTACCAGGCCCTCGTGGCCCGGGCCTACGAGCACGGCAGGGCCGTCAACCTCGCCAGCCACTTCGAGATCGACGACGTGATCGACCCGGCCGACTCCCGCCGGCGCATCGTCAATCTGCTGCGCTCGGTGCCCCCGACCCCGCCCCGGAGCGGCCGCAAGCACCCCGTCGACCCCTGGTAGGGGCCCGGCTCAGGCGAGCAGCTCGCGCTCCAGGGGGGTGGGGAAGCGGGCCTTCACCACCACGTCGCCCAGCCAGGACCCCACGGCCTCGGCCTCGTCGGCGAGGGCGGTGCTCGCCTCGGCGCCCACGTCCTCCAGCAGGTGGACGATCACCTCGCCACCCGGACGGTGGGCCCAGCCGCCCACGATGCGGCCGTCGCACCAGGCGGTGGGCCCGATGTTGCCGTTGCGGTCGAAGAGGCGGTCACGGTGGGGCCCGAGGTACCAGTCCCGCTCCTTCCAGCCCATGGCCGTCGGATCGAGTGAGGGGAGCAGCGCCACCCAGGGGTCGGGCGCGGTCACGGGCTCGAGGTCGTCGGCCAGCACCAGACCGACCCGGTCGCCGACGAGGCCGACCTCGGCGAGGTCCAGTGCGGACAGGGCCGCCTTGGTCACGCCCTTGCCCCAGCCCGTCCACCACTGGACGTCGTCGAGGGTGGCGGGGCCGAACGCGGCCAGCCACCGCCGGACGAGCTCGACCCGGGCCGCCTCGGCCGGCATCGGTTCGGGCTCGGCGTCGAGCCAGCGGTCGGTGGCGACCCACTCGTACTGGCTGCTGATCAGGCTGCCGCGCGGGCGCCCCCGCACGATGTGGCCCTGGGCCGAGAGGATGGTGAGCACCCGGGTGGTGATGCTGATCTCGGCGCCCCAGGTCTTGCCCTCGCCCATCACCAGCTTGCGGCGCAGCTCGGGGACGTCGGTCGAGAGCTGCGTGCCGGTGGCCGCGCCGCGTGCTTCCACCGCGGCCAGCGTCGCCGCGAGGACGCCGTCCAGCCAGGCCTCGGCGCCGGCGCCGAGCTCGGTCTTGGTCAGCTCGGTCACGAGCCGGCGCAGCTGCTGCGCGGCGATGGTGTCGGTGCAGGAGGCCTGGAGCACGGGAACGAGATCCAGCGGGACCACGAACATGGTTCGGCGCATCGCCAGCACCTTCAGCAGGGTGCGGTCGTCGTACAGCGCCCGCTCGAGATCGGCGACCGTCCGCTCGGGGACCCTCGCCCGGGCGGCGAGGAAGACCGTGGCGGGGTCGCTGGCGTGCAGCCCGACCAGTTGGCGGGCGACGTCCTCGAACGACCGGTGGGCATCCGCGCCACCCGCCAGCAGGTGACGGCGGCCGAGTCGGGAGCGCCGCTCGGCGTCGTCGATGGCGCGCACCGTCCGATCATGGCAGGGTGACCCGAGCCGGATGGCGCTCAGGGGGAGCCCACGCCGGCCGATGGGGAGGGATGGCCGTGGAGCCGCAGGCGAGCGCGGGGGAGCGCTTCGGGGGGATGGCGGCCCTGGAGGAACTGGTCGGGGCCCTCACCCGCCCCCGTCTCTACGCGGTCGACCCCCACACGCTGCTCGAGGTTCCCGCCCCGCCGTCGCTCGCCGCCCTGCTGCCCGAGCACTTCGCCTTCCTCGTCGCCGACGTGGTGCCGGGCGACCAGGCCCTCGCCATCACCTGCTACGACCAAGCCTGTCGTGCGGGTCTGGCCCAGGTGTTGTTGCGCTTCGAGGGTGCGGAGCGCCCCACGTTGTTCACCATCGCCGACGTGGTCGAGGAGACCGGCGTCCTCGCCTTCATCTTCTCCGACGACCCCGACGCCCTCGAGCCCGACGGCGCCGTCGACCTCATGCTGGACGAGGGGGGCACCGCTTCGGTGACCATCACCCCCGGGGGCAAGATCGTGGAGGTGTACGGGTCCCTCCCCGGCGTGCTCGACGAGGGCGACCCCGCCCTCATCGGCGCCTCCCTGGCCGCCCTCGTGCACCCCGATGATCTCGGCGAGGCCCTGGTGGCCTTCGCCGGCGTGCTCCATGACCACCGGATGGCCCGGCGCCTCCGGGCCCGCCTCGCCACCTCGGCCGGCGAGGGGGCCGGGGAGGGGGCCGGAGAGCGGGCCGGCCAGTGGCGGTGGATCGACTGCACGCTCTTCGCGGGGCGACGGGACGAGGCCGGCGAGGTGCTGGTGAGCTGCTCGCTCACCGACGTGGACGCCGACGTGCACGCCCGCGAGGCGCTCGCCGAGAGCGAGGACCGCTTCCGCATGCTGGCCGAGTCCATCCCCCTCGGAGTGTTCGGGGCGGACGGCGCCGGCCGGGTGCACTACGCCAACCGCACCTTCCGTGAGATCACGGGCCTCGACAACGTGGGCGAGTGGTTCGATCTCGCCCACCCGGACGATCGCGACGCGGTCACCGACGCGATCGAAGAGTTCGAGCGCAGCGGCGGGTTGCTCGACGTCGAGGTGCGCATCCGTCCCCCGGGCTGCTTCGAGTACCGCACGGTCCACGTCCTGGCGCGTGCGGTCCGGGCCGAGGACGGCTCGCAGAGCGGCGTGGTCGGGTCGATGGAGGACATCTCCGACCGCAAGGCGATGCAGGTCCGCCTGGCCCACGACGCCTCCCACGACCCCTTGACCGGCCTGACCAATCGGGCGCAGCTGGTGGCCGACCTGGAGGTCCGCCTGGCGTCGTCGTTCAGTGGCCGTGACCCCCTGGCGGTGCTGTTCATCGACCTGGACGGGTTCAAGCGGGTGAACGACTCGCTCGGCCACACCGCCGGCGACCAGCTCCTCACGACGTTGGCCGATCGCCTGGAGACCCAGGCCCGCACCGGTGACCTGGTCAGCCGCTTCGGTGGGGACGAGTTCGTCGTGGTGGCCGAGCAGACCGGCGGCCCCGACGGCGCGCTGGGCATGGCCCACCGGATGTTGCACGCCTTGTCGGCGCCCGCGGAGATCGCGGGCACGCAGATGCGCCCGCGGGCCAGCATCGGCGTGGCGCTCGCCTTCGACGCCGAGGCCACCCCCGAGACCCTGCTCCGGGACGCGGACGCGGCGATGTACGAGGCGAAGTCGCGGGGGCCGAACGGTGTGTGGCTGGCCGATGCCGCGGTGCGCAGCAGGGCCGATCGTCGATTCGGTCTCGAGGGGGCGATCGCCGACGCCTTGGCCGCCGACCGCTACCGCTTCGACTACCAGCCCATCGTCGATCTCTCCACGGGGCGCTACATCGGGGCCGAGGGCCTCCTGCGTTGGGACGACGAGGTCTTCGGGTCGACCTCGCCCAACGAGATCATCCCCCTCGCCGAGGAGACCGGGCTCATCCACCAGCTCACCGACTGGTCCGTCTCCAGGGCCGGGCGCGACCTGCGCACCCTGATGGGCCAGGCGGGACTCGATCGCAACTTCCCGCTGGGCATCAACCTCTCGTGCGCGCAGCTCAGCTCCCCGTCGTTCGTGCAGCGCTACCTGGCGGCCATCGACGCGGTCGGGATCGAGACCAGCGACCTGGTGGTCGAGGTCACCGAGACCGAGCTCGTGGAGGACGGATCGGTGGCCGAGCAGTCGTTGCTGGCCCTCGCGGACGCCGGCATCCAGGTGGCCGTGGACGACTTCGGCGCCGGGTACTCGTCGTTCGACTACCTGACCCGCATGCCGGTGACCTACCTGAAGATCGACCGGCGCCTCACCCGGGCGCTGCCCACGAACGCCCGGGCCCGTCGGGTGCTGGGCGCCCTGGTCACCATGTGTCTCGACATGGGGGTGGCCATCGTCGCCGAGGGCATCGAGACCGAGGCCGAACGGGACGCCTACCTGGAGATCGGCATCAACGCCGGGCAGGGATTCCTGTTCTCGCGCGCCATCACCGTCGAGCGCCTGGTCGAGGACCTTCGGGCCGAGGCCGGCGCCGGCTTCACCGCCGGGTGAGGCCGGCCACGACCTCCAGCAGGCGGTCGATGTCGGACTCGTCGTCGTAGCGCACGATGCTGGCCCGCACGGCGCCTCCCACCTCGGTGAGGCCGAGCGCGTCGATGAGCTCGAGGGCGTAGGAGTGCCCGTGCCAGACCGCCACCCGGGCCGCGGCGAGCGCGGTGGCGACCTCGTCTGGATGGTGACCCTCGACGCTGAAGAGGCTCGTGGGCGCCCGCTCGTCGCCGACGGTAGGGGCATGGACCGTGACCCCGGGCAGGCCGGCGAGGCCTCCCTCGAGGCGCTGGAGCAGCGCGGTCTCGTGGGCGATGGTCGCCGCCCACGGGGTCTCGGCCAGGAAGGCGGCGGCGCCGACGACACCGGCGAGCGACTCGAACGCCGGCGTGCCGGTCTCGAACCGGGACGGGCCGACGTAGTCGGCGGGCCGGACCCGGTAGGGCTCGACGTGGGCGAGAAGGTCCGGGGCGAGGGCCAGGGCCCCGACGTGGGGCCCGTACCACTTGTAGGCCGACGTCATGAGGGAGTCGACGCCGAGGTCGCGGTGGCTGGTGGGCAGGTGCGGGACGCGGGCCACGGCGTCGAGGTGCACCCGGGCACCGGCCGCGTGGGCGCGGTCGACCACGGCCGCGAGCGGCGGCACCGCCCCGGTGAGGTTGGACGCCCCCGTGACCGCCACCCAGCGGACGGGGCCGGCGTCCGGCCGGTCGGCGAGCAGGGCGTCGAGATCGGCGAGGTCCAGGTTGCCGCTCGGGGCGAGCGGCCAGAGCTCGACCTGGACCCCGCGGTCGGTGGCCATCTGCATCCAGGTCGAGACGTTGGCGTCGTGGTCCAGCTGGGTGCACACGATGCGGTCGCCCGGTTGGAGCGTGCGGCCCAGCGCTCGGGTGTAGCCCATCATCAGCGTGGTCGAGTTCGGCCCGAACACGATCTGGTCGGCGTCGGCCCCCACGAGGTCACCCACCGCGGCCCGTGCCCGGTCGACCAGCTCGCCGCACGCGGCGCTGGCCGCGAAGGCGCCGCCCAGGTTGGCGGTGGCGGGGGAGCGCCAGAACTCGACGAACGCATCGATGGCGGTGTCCACCGGGAGGGTGCCGGCGGCACCGTCGAGGCGGGCCCAGCCGTCGGACAGGCCGGGGAAGCGGTGCCGCACGTTCGGCGCGGTGCCATCGGTGGGGGAAGCGTCGGTCGGGCGCGGGGCGTCGGTCACCGCCAGATCATGCCCGGACGCCGCGTCACCCGTCGGTCCGCGGTGCACCCTGGGGGGATGCGTGGCGTCCGCTCGGTCGTGGCCGCGGGGCTCCTGGCCATGGCCCTCGCCGGCTGCGGCCAGGGGGTGACGGGCCCCGAGGAGGGGATGGAGGGCGCGGCCGCCGCCGTCACGGCACCGACGACCACCTCGACCATCCCGACCGCTCCGACCGACCCCGCCGGCGACGAAGGGGCCGACCCCGATGCGTCGTCCGGTCGGGGAGCAGATGGGTCCACGACGGCGGAGGACGCCACGGCGACGACGGCGTCGGCGCGTCCGGGCGGGTCCGGCAGGGCCGCCCCCGAGGGCGAGGTGGGCGCCGTGACGCCGCCCACCGAGGCGCCTCGGGCCGGTCGCTCGGTCGAGGCCCTGGCGGACCAGATCGCAGGCGCTGAGGCGGTGGTGCGCGATCCGGCCAGCAGCGAGGCCCGGGTGGCCCGCGAGGCCCACCGCCAGCAGGTCGCCTATCGGGAGCTCGCCCTGCACCCCGAGTGGCTCGACCCGGTGCTCGACGCCCTGCCCGCCGACCTGCGCACCGACGCGCTGCACCACGTCGCCGCCCGCCAGGAGTTCCTGGACATGGCCTCAGAGGCGTCGCTGGCGCCGGGGCCACCCGCCGAGTGGCGCGTCGACGCGCCGGCGCCGGCGGACGACCTGCTGCGGTGGTACCGCGGCGCCGGACGCGAGTACGGGGTGGAGTGGGAGGTGCTGGCCGCCATCAACCTCGTGGAGACCGGGCTCGGCCGCATCCGGGCCGACAGCGTGGCCGGCGCGCAGGGGCCCATGCAGTTCATGCCCGCCACCTGGGCCCGCTGGGGCAACGGCGATGTCCAGGACCCCCACCACGCCATCTACGGAGCGGCCCGGTACCTCGCGGCCAGCGGTGCCGCCGACGGCCGCCTGACCGACGCGCTCTGGGCCTACAACCACGACGACCGCTACGTGCGGGCCGTCAATCTGTACGCCGGGCTGCTGCGGCGCACGCCCCTGCTGTTCCGAGGCCTCTACCACTGGCAGGTGTACTACCGGTCGGCCGCCGGGGACCTGCTGCTGCCCGAGGGCTACCCCACGGTCCCGGCCTCGGCCCGCCCCTGACCCACCGCCCCCTGATCGCCTGCGCCAGGCCGCCTGGCGTCAGCCGAGGGCCGCAGGGTCGCCGAGGCGGAAGCACACCGTCGACGGGGGCGTCGACTGCAGGGCCGGGGCCCATGCCGCCGGCCGCATGGCCAGGCGGTGCAGCACCACGGCGGCACGGCCCCGGGCGAGCGGTGCGGTCGGCGAGAAGCGCGAGCCGGCCCCCCGGAGGAGGCCGTGGGCGGTGGCCCAGTCGGCGGCGGCGGCCTGCGTTCCGTTCCCGACGTCGACGTAGCCGGCGGAAGGAGCCCCCGTGGGTACCCCGGCGGCCCGCCAGAGCAGGGTGACGAAGCGACCCCGGGTGACCGCCCCGTCCGGGCGGGTGGGAACCGTGGGGGAGGGCGTGGGTCGGTCGAGCAGGGCCCAGACCGCGGCCTCGGCGGCGGCGCGGGTGAGGGGGTCGCTCCCGCGGAAGCGTCGGGGCCCTGCGGTCAGCAGCCGTGAGCGGACGGCCCAGCCGGCGGCGTGCTCGTAGCCCCGGCCGGCGGCGTCCGTGTACGGGGAGGGGGCGCCCACCCGGCACGAGAGGAACTGCAGCGCGGCGTCGCGGTCCTCGTCCCGGTACGCGGTGAGGTCGTGCTGGGCGCCGTGGTGGGTGTGGAAGAGGCAGTCGACGCCGGCGGCACGGATGCGCTCGCAGGTGTGGACGCCGTCGAAGCCCTGCCCGGGGACGAGGGTCTGGTCGTAGCCGACGACGGTGTCCTCGGACCCGTGGAACATTATGGCGGGCGCCTCACCGGCGTTCGGGACGGCGGTGCTGGCGCCGCTGAGGGAGATCGCCGCCGAGATGGCGGAGGACTCGCCGGCGTTCGGCCCACCGGGGGCCACGTACGAGTAGGCCGACTGGAGCGACGTGACCGCCCCGGCCGAGATGCCGCCCATCGAGATCCGCGTCGGGTCGATGCGGTACTCGTCGGCGTGCGCCCGCAGCCAGCGGACCGCGGCGCGGGCGTCGGCCGTGGCGTTCGTGATGCCGCGCGCCCAGTGGACGTCGTCCTCGGGCTCGAGGCGGTAGGTGGCGGTGACCGACACGTAGCCCCGGCGGGCGGACTCGCGCGTCCACCAGCTCATCAGGTCGCGGGTGCCGCGCTGGAAGGAGCCGCCGTGCAGCCACAGGATCACCGGGCGGGCCGCGGCGGGGTCGCCCTGCGGCTCGTACAGGTCGAGACGGAGCCGCTGCTGCTGGCCGAGCACGTTGGTGACCGTGGCGAAGCCCAGGCCCTCGGTGACGGTGACGGTGGGGAAGACCGGGTCGACGTAGCGCTGTGGCGCGTCGAGCCCCTCGGGGGCGCCGGGCTCGAGGGCCTGGCCCGCCGGCCGTGGCCACGCCGCGACGGGACCAGCAGACACGGTGGAGAGCGCCGTCGTCGCACCGGCGAGGAGCGCGAGGGCGCAGGCGACGGCGGGGACGACCCGGCGGGGGCCGGGAGGTCCGTGGCGGGAGGTCATGGCGCGGAGCGGGGTCAGCCGCCGGCGGGGGGCGCGACGAGACGGTTCACCGCGGCGACGAACCCGTCCGGCTTCTCGGCCGCGGGGACGTGGAGGCCACCGACCGACCCGTCGGCGAAGGCGATGGTGAGCATGGGTTTGTCGTAGGCCGCGCCCCGGATCCGGTCGAGCGGCCAGGATGCAGTCACGGCCTTGGGCTTGGTGATGGCGGTCTTGACCGGCAGGAAGAGGAGACGCTGGTCCGAGACGGCGAGGATGCCGGTGCGGTCGATGGCGGCGGCCATCGACCCGGCGGGGTCGGCCGTGGCCTGATCGGCCTGCATCGAGTAGTGGCGCATGCCCGGGGCCTTGACCAGGTCGGCGGCGCCGAGCACGCCCTTGCCCAACCCGTAGCAGGCGTCGGCGACGGTCTCGCCGGGCGCCAGATCGCCGTGGCCTCGCACCTTCTTCGCCGACTTCTCGCCCATCGCCCCGTCCTTCCGCCGTGGTGGTCCTTCGGCGTCGAGTTTCGCACGCCGGTCGGTGTGCTCGCCCGGTGGCGGCGTAGCGTCGGACCGTGCCTGCCGACACCGCGCCTGCCGGTCGCTTCGTCGCCGAGTCCGACTGCGAGTGCATCCACGACGGGCTCGTCACCCAGCCGGTCAACACCGTCACCAGCCTGGCGTACGTCGCCGCGGGGGTGGCACTGGCGGCGAGGGGCCGGCGGGTCGGCGGCGACCGTCCGTTCGTCGGCCCCGTGGCGGGAGCGCTCGTCCTCAACGGCCTGGGCAGCGTCGCCTACCACGGCCCCGGTGGGCGGTGGGGCAAGTGGCTGCACGACACCGGTCTCGTCGCGGTCAACGCCACCCTGGCCGTCGCCGGCCTGGCGCGCCTCCGGGGGTGGGAGCACGACCGGGTGCGCCTGGCCGACGCCGGCGTGGTCGCAGTGGGCGCGGGCGTCCTCGCCGTGCGCCCGGGCAGCGAGCTCGCCCTCGTCGCCCCGCTGGGCGTGGTGGCCGTCGGCCACGAGCTGATCCGCCCGTCGCGCCACGGGGGCGGCCGGCGGCTGCTTGGCGGCGCCCTGCTGGCCGTCGGCGCGGTCATCCAGGCCCGCTCGCGCACCGGCCAGCCGTGGTGCCAGCCGGAGGGCCCGTTCCACGGCCACGGCCTGTGGCACGTCCTGTCCGCCGCCGGCCTCTACCTCGTGGCCGACGCCGCCCTCGCCGAGTCCGCCGCCGGCGGCTGAGGGTCACGGAGGACCGCGGCCGGAAACCGCCAGCGTCATCGGTGACCCGTCGGTACCGTGCCCCCGATGCCTGCGACGACGGTGCTCGGCACCTGCCACCACGACTGCCCCGACTCGTGCGGCTGGGTGGCGACGGTGGACGAAGGTCGAGTCGTGCAGCTGCGGGGCAATCCCGCGCACCCCTACTCGCAGGGCGAGCTGTGCCCGAAGGTCAACCGCCTGGTGGCGCACGTGGGCGCACCCGATCGCCTGCTGCACCCGCTGATCCGCACCGGGGACAAGGGCGGCGGGCTCGACTCGTTCCGTCGGGCCACGTGGGACGAGGCGCTGGCGCTCGTCACCGAGCGCGTGGGCGATCTCATCGACCGCCACGGCGGCGAGACCGTCCTGCCCAACTTCTCGGCGGGCACGCAGGGCCTGCTCCAGATGTCGTGCCTCGACCGGCCCTTCTTCGCCGGCCTCGGCGCCTCCCGCATCATCGGCTCGGTCTGCGGCGCGGTGGCCGGCGCCGGCTTCGCCGCCACGTACGGCTCCGGTCGTTGTGCCGACCCGTCGGACCTGCGCCACGCCCAGCTCGTGCTCCTCTGGGGCACCAACACCCGGCTCACCAACCGCCACCTCTGGCCCGCGGTCGAGGAGGCACGACGCAACGGCGCCCGCATCGTGGTGATCGACCCGATGCGCACGGTCACCGCCGAGGCCGCGGACTGGTTCGTCCAGCCCCTGCCCGGGACCGACACCGCGCTGGTGCTCGGGATGCTGCACGTCCTGGTACGTGACGACCTGGTCGATCACGACTACGTCGGGCGCCACACCACGGGCTTCGCCGAGTTGGCTGCGCACGTCGCCGCCTGGACCCCCGAGCGGGCCGGCGCCGCCAGCGGCCTCGACCCCGCCGAGATCGAGGCGCTGGCCCGGGCCTACGGCGAGGCACGGCCGGCGTTCATCCGCACCCTCATCGGTGCCGAGCACCACGAGCACGGCGCCCGCTTCTTCCGGGCCCTCGGGTGCCTGCCTCTGGTGACCGGCTCGTGGCGCCACCTGGGTGGGGGCCTGGCCCGGTCGACGTCCGCCTGGAACGACGGCCCCATCGACGAGACGGTCTTCGACGCCCCTCGGGCCACCCGCGGCTTTCCCGTGGCCCGCCTCGGCCAGGCCCTGACCGAGGGGCACCCCGACGGCGGGCCACCCGTCCACGCCCTCTTCGTGTGGTGCAGCAACCCGATCCTGTCGCTGCCCAACGCCGGCGCCATCCAGCGCGGCCTCGCCCGCGACGACCTGTTCACCGTCGTCAGCGAGCAGTTCCTCACCGACACCGCCCGCTACGCCGACGTGGTCTTCCCCGCCGCCAGCCAGCTCGAGCAGCTCGACGTCGTGCCGGCCTGGGGGCACCTGTACCTGGGGTGGAACGAGCCCGCGGTCGCCCCGCCGGGTGAAGCCGTGCCCAACACCGAGCTCTGGCGGCGACTGGCGGCGTCCTTCGGGCTGACCGACCCCCGCTTCGCGCTCGACGACGAGGCGCTCCTCCGTCTCGCGATGAAGGACGTCGACGTGGACGAGCTGCGCCGCGAGGGCTTCGTCCGCCTCCCGCATCCGGACCCGCTCCTCCCGTACGCCGAGGGCGGCTTCGCCACGCCGTCGGGCAGGGCCGAGCTGTGGGCCGGCGACCTGTACGACGCCGGCGCCCGGGTGCCCGACCACCTCGTGGCCGCGGAGGGTCCGCCCGGTGTCACCGATCCTGGAGGAGCCGCCGCCGCCGACCCGAGCGCGGGCGCCTACCCGCTGGCGCTGCTCACGCCGAAGGTTCACCAGCGTTTCCTGAACACCACCTACTCGGACCACCACGGCGCCCGCGAGGGCGGTGGTCCGTGGGTCGAGCTCGACCCGGCCGATGCCGCCGCTCGGGGGATCGCCGAGGGCGATCGGGTCCGGGTCCGCAACGACCGTGGCCACCTCGACCTGCCCGCCCGCCTCAGCACCCGCCTCCGTCCGGGCGTCGCCCTCGTCCCCTGGGGGTGGTGGGGCGAGGACCGGGCCGCCAACGTGCTCACCAGCGACCGCCCCACCGACTGGGGCGACGGCGTCGCCTACCTGGACACCCGGGTCGAGGTCGAGCCCCTCGCCCGCCCCTGAACTCGACGCACTAGCTGTCGGAATCCGACAGGCATTGCGTCGAGTTCGGCGGGATCGGAGCCCGGGCGGTCAGGCCCCTTCGTCGGGACCGCCGCAGTCCGGGCCGCAGACCACGTCGGGGACGTCCTCGCCGGCGACGTAGGCGGTGAGCCACTCGAGGAACGACTCGCCGTTCACCTCGAGGGTGTAGAGCGCCGGCGTGCCCAGGATGGTGTGGTCGGTGCCGGGGGCGAGGTAGCTGGCGACGGGGACGCCGCCGTCCTCGATGTACGCCTCGTTGGCCTGGATGGTGGTCTTGAGGTCGTCGCCCGCGAACCCGGCCAGCTCGGAGAAGCTCGACTGCACGTCGTCGTAGGCGTTGTCGTAGCGGGCGAAGCGCACGTCGGGGGCGTGGAGGCCGGCCTGCACGAAGAGGTCGGTGACGCCCCACTCCTCGGGGGTCAGTCCCTCGTTCTCGGGCCAGTCGGGCACGTTCGCGAAGGTGCCCCACAGAGAGCCGATGGCGGCGTTGATGGCGGGGCTGCTCGGGTACGCCCCGGAGGCGTCGGCCAGGACGGTGACCTCGGCATCGGGCAGGTCGTCGGCCACGAGCGCACCGAACATGGGCGAGGGCACGCCGCCGGCACTGGACCCGGTGACGACCACCTCGGAGGCGTCGCCGAACTCCTCGAGCAGGGTGTCGTAGGCCGCGCTGGCGTTGACGAAGCCCTTGTGGCTGACGGTGACGTCCTCGGAGTACTCGTGCTCGCTGTCGCCGAGGTGCAGGTCGCCGGTGCAGTAGGGCACGTACACGAAGGACCAGTCCCGGAAGGGGTTGGCCGGGTCGTTCAGGTCGAAGACGCCCGACGGCTCGCGGGTGTCGGTGCCCGTGACCTCGAGGCCCGAGGCCACCTGGGAGTAGCTGTCGCTGCCCTCGGCGCACATGTCGGCGCTGAAGCAGGCGCCACCGCCTTGGAAGTAGAGGACGACCTTGTCGGGGTCGCCGGTGCGGGTCCAGTACGAGTAGGGGTCGCCGTGGGCGCACTCGCACTCGGGCGGGGCCTCGTGCTCGACCCACTCGGTGGCGGGGTCGACGGGCTCGACCGGCGCATCCCCGGCGGTGGTGTCCGACGTCTCCTCGCCGGTCGCCGCCGTGGTGTCGGCGCCGGCGTCCTCGCTGCCTGAGTCGCTGCTGCACGCCGCAGCGGCGACGAGCAGCACGAGGGCGAGGACGAGGGCGGGAAGTGGCAGCCGGCGTGTCATCGCCCGGCACGCTACCTGTCGCGTCCGTGACGGACGGCGGGAATCGGGGGCTGGCGGCGGGGAGCAGGTGGGAGACTCGGCGCGAACACCCTCTCGGACCAGCCCTCGCCCCAGGAGCGCCCGTGCTCGACCTCGATCCCGACGACTACGACCGCCAGCTGGGCTGGGTGCGCCACGCCGACGACCAGGTGCTGGCCGTCCTCGACGCCCTGCCCGAACCGGCCTTCGCCGGCCCGTCCCTGCTGCCGGGCTGGAGCCGGGCCCACGTCGCCGCCCACCTGGCCCACAACGCCGAGGGGCTCGCCCGCCTCGCCACGTGGGCCGCCACCGGCGTGGAGACGCCCATGTACGTGTCGGCCGAGTCGCGGGCCGCCGACATCGAGGCCACGGCGGCGCACCGGCCCGCCGACGTCCGCGAGAAGGTGGCGGCGGCGTCCACGCGCCTGGTGCTGCAGCTCGAGGAGCTGCCGATCGCCGCCCGCACGGTCGAGGTGCGGGGCCTGTTCCCCCCGGCCTTCCCCGCCGGGACCCTGCCCTGGCAGCGCGTGCGTGAGCTGTGGGTGCACCTCGTCGACCTTGACGCCGGCGTGGCCCTCGCCGACATCCCGGTGCACGTGCAGGAGGCGCTGCTCGACGAGGCCGCCGAGCGGTCGGTGGCGCGCGGCGTCGATCCGGCGATCGCCCTGGTCGAGGACGGCGGCACGTGGTGGCAGCTGGGCGAGGGACTCGCCGCCACCACCCTCACCGGTCCCCGGCCGGCACTGCTGGCCTGGCTCACCGGCCGTCCCGCCGGCGCCGGCCTCGGGCCCGACGCCCTGGTGGTCACCGGCGCCGGCGCCCCCGAGCTCCCCGAGCGCCCCGCCTGGCCCTGACGCGCTCGACGATCAGGGCCGATAGCGGGACGGGTCACCGCCACGTCCACCGTTCCGGGACCAGGTTTCCGCTCTCACACCGTTCTGTTTCTGGTCCCAGAACGGATCGATACCGGCCCGGATCAGGGCTGGTCGCCCGACGGGCGGTCGCCGGCGAAGGTCTCGACGCACGAGTACGTGAAGTCCGCCTCCTCGTAGTACAGCCGTTCGCCGCACGTGCCGCCGTAGAAGCGGAGGGAAGAGTCGGAGTCGAAGAGGTCGTCGCAGGCGTCGAGCGCGCCTTCGTGACAAGCGGTGGCCAGGTCCACGATGGCGGGGTCGGTCTCAGCGGCGACGTCCTCCGGCGGCGGCGGGACGGAGGGGACCAGCACGATGTCGCTCTCCCCGCAGTCGGCGCCGAGCCCGGCGGCGCGCGCCTCGATCACCACGGTGACCGCGTTCTGGCGCTGGCTGAAGGCCTCCTCATCTTCGTCGCGCACCTGGAAGAGGTGGGCGTACTCGGCTACGCCGTCGACGAGGGCCTGGGCCATGCCCTGCTGATCGACCGGCGGCGAGAGCGCGGCGAGGTCGGCAGCCACCGCCCGCATGGCGACCGCCCCGGCCTCGCTGCTCTCCTCGTAGCCCGTGGTCTCGGCCGCTTCGACCGACTCGTTGCAGAGCGCCGACACCCGCGCCGCGTAGGCGGCTGCGTCGAGCGGTGGGTCCGTGTCGTTCACCGGCGGAACGCCCTGGTCCTGGTCGGCGCCGACGATGAGTACCACGACGACGGCGCCGACGAGCAGCCCGACCGTCGCCCAGATCGCCCGCGAGTGCCGTCCCATCCCGCAGACGCTACGCGCGGGCTACCGTCGCCGCGCGGCGCGACCGCGCCGTCGCACAGGGGGAGGCACGACGTGGCCCAGGTCAACATCACGATGTCCGAGCCGGAGCGCCAGGAGTTCCTGGCCGGCCTGCACATCGGCGTCGTCAGCATCAACGAGCCCGGACGGGGTCCGCTGACCGTGCCGGTCTGGTACGACTACGCACCCGGCGGCGACGTGTCGTTCATCACGCCGGCCGAGTCCCGCAAGGCGGCGCTGCTCGAGGTGGGCGGACGCATGAGCCTGTGCGCCCAGGACGAGGAGTTGCCCCCCAAGTACGTCAGCGTCGAGGGCGAGATCACCGAGATCCGGCCGGCGTCGGTCGAGGGCGACGTCACCGACATGGCCGTCCGCTACCTCGGCGAGGAGATCGGCGCCATGTACGTGGCCAACTCCCGCGAGGAGGACCCCCGCGACGAGGTCGTGGTCACCTTCCGCCCCACCCGCTGGTTCAGCGCCGACTTCGGGAAGCGCATGGGCTGAGGTCCACCGTGCCATCCACCCGGGGAACGGCCGGACGGGCAGGATGGCGCCATGCGAGGACTGGTGCAGCGGGTGACCCGGGCGCAGGTCGAGGTGGACGGCGAGGTGGTGGGCGCCATCGGCGCCGGCCTGTGCGTGCTGGTGGGCGTGCGCCGCGACGACACCGAGGCGCAGGCCCGGAAGCTGGCCGACAAGGTGTGGGGCCTGCGGGTGATGGACGACGACGCCGGGGTGATGAACCGCTCCGTGGCCGACACCACCGGCGAGGTGCTGGTGGTGAGCCAGTTCACCCTCTACGGCAACACCGAGAAGGGCCGGCGGCCCTCGTGGATCGAGGCGGCGCCGCCCGAGCACGCCGAGCCCCTCGTCGACCTGGTGGTGACGACGTTGCGCGACCTCGGCGCCACCGTGGCCACCGGCCGCTTCCGCACCGACATGGCCGTCACCCTCACCAACGACGGCCCCGTCACCCTCCTGCTGGAGGTGTAGCACGCTGCTAGCACCGGTCGCTAGCATCAGAGTATGGCGTCGGTGCGCACCACCTTCACGTTGGACGAGGAGCTCGCCGGGCAGGCGCGGCGGCTCGGGGTGAACGTCTCGGCGGCGGCTCGGGACGGCGTGCGGGAAGCGGTGTACGCCGCCCTGGCTCGAGAAGACAGAGCGGCGTACGAGCGACATCCCGAAGAGGATGACGACGTCTGGATGGAGCTCCAGGAGTGGAGCGAGAGGTGAACCGAGGCGAAGTCTGGCTCGGTGAGGTGGCGCGGAAGGTGCGCCCGGTGGTGGTGCTCACACGCGACGAGGTGATCGACGTCCGGTCCCGGGTCACCGTGGCCGAGGTCACGACGTCGATGCGCGGCTTGGCCGTCGAGGTCCCGATCGACGACGACATCGGCCTCGACCGACCGTCGGTGATCAACTGCGATGGCCTCTACACCGTTCCCCGCCGGGTGCTGACCCGGCGGGTGAGTCGGCTCGACGACGACACGATGCGCCAGGTGTGCTGGGCGCTCAACCGCGCGTTGGGATGCTGATCGGCGCGACGAAGCGTTCATCGGAACGCTCTTTGCCGTCGCGGGGCGTCGGTAGGGCTCTCGCCGGCGTCAGCGGGGGCGGTCGCCGACGATGCTGGCCCGTTCCATGATGCGGACGTCGGGCCAGTAGTCGCTGACGGCGTAGTGCTGGACGGCCCGGTTGTCCCAGAAGGCCACCGAGTCGGGCGTCCACTGGAAGCGGCACTGGTACTCCGGGTAGTCGGCCTCCCGGCACAGCCGGTCGATGAGGGCCGTGCTCTCGTCGGGCTCGAGGCCGACGATGTGGCTGGTGAAGATGCGGTTGACGAACAGGGTGGGCAGGCCCGTCTCGGGATGGGTGCGCACCACGGGGTGCTCGACCGTCGGGTACTGCTCGCGCATCGCGGCCTTGTCCTCGTCGGCCACCTGGTGGCCGAACACCTGCATGAAGTCGTGCACCGCCACGAGGTCTCGGACCTGCTCGCGGAGGTCGGCGTCGAGGCCCTCGTAGACGGCGTGCATGTCGCAGAAGAGCGTGTCGCCGCCGGTCCGGGGGACCGAGATGGCGTGCAGCACCGCGCCCATCGAGGGAACCTCTCGCCACGTGACGTCGGCGTGCCAGGCGTTCTCGTAGCCGCCGACGTCGGCCCCCTTCTCGAAGCGCACGAGCTCGGGGTGGTCGGGGTTGGCGGGGATGAAGGGGTGGATCTCGAGCTCACCGAACCGGCGGGCGAAGGCCACGTGGTCGGCCGCGGTGAGGCCCGTCTGGTCGCGGAAGAAGATGGCCTTGTAGGCGAGGAGAGCGGCTCGGAGCTCGGCGATGGCTTCGTCGGACAGGTCCCCCGAGAGCCGGATGCCGGTCAGCTCGGCGCCGATCGTGGCCCCCATCGGGCGGGCCTCGAAGTGCTCCCACTCGAGGTCGGCGAGGCGCGCCCGCTCGCGGTGGAGGTGGCCGACCGGGCCGACCTGCACGTCGTACGGAGCGACCACGAAGCGCTTGGCCGCCAGCTCGCTGGCGGGATCCCGCTCGGCGGTGGCGATGGCCGGATCGGTGGACGTCGACATGGTTCCCCCTCACCCGCCGGCGCCGGGGCCGGCGGCAACCGAACGCTAGCGTCGGCGCCGGCGACAGCACGCCGGGCCCGAGGGCGCGAGGATCGCCCCCATGGCCACCACCGCCCCGTCCGTGCTCTCCACGCGTTGGGTCGAGACGGAGCTGGTGCCGTCGCCGGTCGAGGTGCGGGTGCTCCGGCCGGGCGGCCCGGCCGGGGACGCCGACGACCTGCCGCTGCTCCTGCTGCTCCACGGCGGCGGGGACTCGGCGTCGTTCCTCGACGGCCTCGCCCCGCTGTTCGACCAGCTGTGGGCGTCGGGTGACCTGCCGCCGCTCGTCGTGGCCACGCCCTCGGCGGGTCGCAGCTTCTACCTCGACCGTGCGGACGGGTCGGAGCGCTGGGAGACCTTCCTCGCCGACGAGCTGCTGCCCTCCCTCGTGGCGAGCACGGGCGCCGGTCGGGGCGGCGCCGCCGTCGCCGTGTGCGGCGTGTCGATGGGTGGGCTCGGGGCGCTCCGCATCGCCTTCCGGCGTCCGCACCGCTTCGTGGCGGTGGCCGCTCTCGAGCCCGCGCTCGAGGAGGCGACCACGTGGCCGGAGGTGGCCCGCCGCGACGTCGTCTACCGGGACGCGAAGCTCCTCGCCTCGCTCTATGGCGACCCCATCGACGAGGGCCACTTCCATGACAACCATCCGCGGGCGTTGGCCGAGCGCAACAGCCATCTGATCGCCGCCTCCGGCCTCGACCTCTACCTCGAGTGCGGCGACGAGGACCTGTTGCACCTCCAGTACGGCGCCGAGGCGCTGCACCGCCAGCTCTTCGACCACGGCGTCGATCACGAGTACCGCAGCGTGCGTCGAGGGAACCATCTGGGTCCCTCGCTCGGGCCCCGCTTCGCCGAGGCCTTCCGGTTCCTGGGTCGGTCGCTGCGAAGGCTCGACGCCGATGGGCCCGCCGCCGCCGCCGCCGTCCCGGCCTGGTTCGCCGACTTCGTGCACGACCAGGAGGCGGTGCGCGGCTACCGCCGGACCGAGGTGGTCGAGGGCCCCGCCGGGCCCATCGAGGTGCGCCTCCAGGGCGAAGGGCCGCTGGTGCTGCTGTTGCCGTCGCTCGGACGGGGCGCGGGCGACTTCGCCGCCCTCGCCGCTCGCCTCGCCCGGGCCGGGTACCTCGTGGCGTCCCCTCAGCCGCGGGGGATCGGCGCCAACACCGGTCCGCTCGACGGGCTGACGCTGGTCGACGTGGCCGACGATGCCGCCGCCGTCATCGATGCGCTCGACGCCGGCCCCGCCACCGTGGCGGGCCACGCCTTCGGGAACCGGGTCGCCCGCATGCTGGCGACCCGTCGCCCTGAGCTGGTCGAGAGCGTCGTGCTCCTCGCGTGTGGCGGCCGGGTGCCGCCCGAGCCGGAGGCGGGCGAGGCGCTGTTCCGGGTGTTCGACGAGTCGCTTCCGCCCGCCGAGCACCTCGAGGCGGTGCGCGCCGCGTTCTTCGCTCCCGGGAACGACCCGGAGGTGTGGGCCGACGGCTGGCACCCGGACGTCGCCGCGGCGCAGTCGGCAGCCACCGGGTCGACGCCCGCCGAGGAGTGGTGGGAGGCGGGCGCCGCCGACGTGCTCATCGTCCAGCCCGCCGACGAACGTGTCGCCGTCCGCGCCAACGCCGACGCGCTGGTCGACGCCATCGGCGACCGCGCCACCCTCGTCACGATCCCCGACGCCGGCCACGCCCTGTTGCCCGAACAGCCCGCGGCGGTGGCGGTCGCCCTGCTGACCTGGTTGGCCCGCCGGCGCTGACCGGCGTCGGCCGGGCGAACGGGCTGGTCGAGGCCGAGGTCCCCGGCACCGGCGCCCGAGACCGCTGAGGTCAGGTGGGCCACCGGAGCGCCGGACCGCTCCGGCCGGGGTCAGGCCGAGCGGCTGGAGATGGCCCGGTCGATGAGCATCAGGATGATGGCGCCGACGATGGAGCCGATGATGCCGCTGGGGCGCAGCTTGAGGCCGTCGCCGGCGATGAGGCTGGCGAGCAGGCCGCCGACGAACGAGCCGAGGAGGCCGTAGCCGATGCGCTTGCCCCACGACTCGGTGCCGGTGATCCAGCCGGCGATCGCGCCGATGACGATGCCGAAGCCGAGGATTCCGAAGATGAGCATCCCGGGAGTCTCCCCTGTGACCGCCCGGTCATGCGACCCGGAGCCGGCTGGGACCGTCCGGGCACGGCGGCGAGGCCTCGGCCGAGCGCTCAGGGACGGGCGCCGTAGGAGTCGTACTCGAGACCGAGGGCCGCCGCCTGCTCCTGCGCCGTCGTCCACTGGTAGGGGCTGATGCCGCCGGCCTCCCAGGGGCCCACGCAGCCGGCGGCCTCGGCGGCCGGCGACTTGGCCACCACGCCGAAGTCGGCGCGCAGCTCCTCGACGGGCCGGTCGGCCAGTTCGAACCAGTCGACGGCCAGGAGATCGACGTCGGGCCGGCCGTCGAGACCGTGGCTGAGGGCGCCACGGCGGAGGGCGTCGGCCAGGCGGACGGCCATGCCGTCCTGGGAGAGCTGCCCGGGGAACGACTCGAAGAGGCCGGCGCCGGTGGCCAGGTACCCGGTCTCGAACAGGCTGACCACCATCGCCAGCAGCGAGAAGCCACGGGGATCGTCGTTGGCGCGGGCGATGAAGGCGAAGACCTCGAGCTCGGACTCGACCCGGGTGCCGTAGTCGCCGAGGACGTGGACGAAGTCGTGCTGGGCGAGGAGGGGCGGCGCCGAGCCGGGCAGGCCCGGGAAGGCGAAGCCGCGGGCCCGGTAGAACTCCCACATGCGCCGCCCGAGCGTCGCCGCCGGAAGGTGCTCGAACGCCGCCCACTGCTCGGCCAGCGCGGGGTCGGCCACCGACTGCTGCCAGGCGTCCTGCAGCTCGGTGCTGGCGTGCAAGGTCGACGCCCGATCGGGCGCCCAGTCCGCGGTGTAGCCGTTGCGCTGGAAGTCGAAGGCGGCGAGGCCGAGCTGACCGGAGGCGAAACGTCGGGCGACGGCGAGCATGCCGTCGTCGACGGAGAGCTCTTCGGCGTAGCGACCGACCCGGTCGGCGACCGCGGTCGGGAGGGGCCGCAGGACGAGGGCGCCGAGGATCATCATCTGGAGGATCCGGGTGCGGAACGCCTCGTCCCGGTCGGCCAACACGGCGCCGACGGCCGCGGGCTCGACCGCACTCCCCGCCGTGTGGGCGACGTCGTGCCCGGTCATCGACGCGAAGGCCGCCTCGATGAGCAGCTGCTGGAGCTCGGTCGGGCCATCGCCCGGGTCGGTGGCGGTGAGGACGGCGTCGAGACAGGCCTGCGCCTCGGCCCGGTCGGGGGGACCGAGGCGGGCGGCGCCGGGGCCCGGCAGCGGCGTGACCATCAGGAGGTGCCGCCGGCGGTGCCGGCGGGTCGACCGAGGACCCCGAACGCGAAGCCGCGACCCCATCCGTTGCGCATGAGGTGGATCCAGAGCCGGGCGTGGTCCTCCACCAGAGCGATGGCCTCGGGGCCACCGAGGTCGACGGCGTCGAAGCCCATGGCCCGGGCGAGGGGGAGCACGACCTCGACGCCGGCCGGGTCGCCGGCGATCGGGAGGAAGGCCGGGGCGCCGTCGACCTCGGCCTGCACGAGGTGCTCCGCGCCGATGGTGTTGAAGGCCTTCACCACCGGCACGTCCCCGGGGAGGAGCGAGCGGGTGTAGGCACCCATCGTGGGGAAGCCGTCGGGCGGCGGCGCACCCACGGCGTTGGTGGCGTCGACCACGACGGTGGGCGACGCCAGCGTGAGGCCGCTGACCGCGTCGGCCACCGCGGCGGCGGGGACGGCCAGGGCCACGAGGTCGGCGCCGACGGCCGCGGCCGCCGGGGTGGCGCGCTCGCCCGCGTCGGCGTGGCGGGGGTCGTCGGGGTCGCGTACTCCGACGATCACGTCGTGCCCGAGGGCACGGGTGGCCTCGGCCAGGTTGCGGCCGACCGAGCCGGCCCCGATCACGGCGATGCGCATGGTCGCTCCTCCATTTACGAGACAGTAGTGTTGCGGAATGGAGTATGCCGTGGCGCAGGGCGACGCGCACCCTCGGAGCCGTGGCCGGCCTCGGGACGGGGCCATCGACGAGGCGGTGCTCGCCGCGACCCTCGACGAGCTCTCGGTGCACGGCTACGACGGCCTCGCCGTGGTCGCCGTGGCCCGGGCGGCGGGTACGACCCGCCAGGCCGTCTACCGCCGGTGGCCGACCAAGGCCGCGTTGGCCGTCGCCGCGATCGCCGCCCTTCCCGAGGCCGCCGACCTGGAGCCCACCGGCGACCACCGCGCCGATCTGCTCGCCGAGCTCGAGGCCTTCCGTCGGGGCGTGCTGCGGCCCGGTGGGGTCTCGATGGTCGGGTCGATGCTGCAGGACGCCGCCGACCCGGAACTGCGAGGGGCCTACCGCGAGCGCATCGTGGCCCCGCGGCGCCGCCGGCTGCGGGCGATCCTCGCGGCAGCCGTCGCCGACGGGACCCTGCCCGAGCGGACCGACCTCGATCTGCTGGTCGCGGGCTGCACGGGCACCTTCTATGCGCTCGCTCTCGCCGGCGAGGTGCCCGGCCGGGACTGGCCCGACCGCATGGTCACCCAGGTGTTCGGGGAACAATCAACGAGAAGTCGTTGAGTACTCAACGATAGGGTGCGGGCATGGACGCCGCCCTCGACACGCTCCTCCACCTCCATCGCACCACGACCCGCCTGGTCCGCGAGGTCGACCGCTCGCTCGGCTCCACCCACGGCCTCGGCCTGTCCGACCTGGCCCTGCTGCTCGAGCTCCAGGCTCACGAGGACGGGCGCATGCAGCGGGTGGCACTGGCCGAGCGCCTCGGCGTCACCCCGTCGGGTGTCGCCCGCCAGCTCGGCCCCCTCGAGCGCATCGGGGTGGTCACCCGTGAGTCCCACCCCAAGGACGCCCGCCTCGCGCTCGCGGTCCTGACCCCGGCCGGTGACACCCTCGCCACCGATGCCGCGGTGACCGCCCGCCGCGCCGCCCAGTCGGCGTTCGACGGGCGCTGGTCCTCCGCCGAGCAGAGCGCCCTGCGCGACCTGCTGACCGGCGGCGGCTGAGCCCTGGCCACCGCCCGGGCGGTCAGCGGTCACGGCGGCACTCGCGTCCACCGCCCGTGGGCACCGGCCCGCCTCCCGGGCTCGAACGGCCGCCCGACCGCACGCGGTCTGGCAGCATGCGGGACCAGCCGACGACGGGAGCCTGGCGATGGGGTGGAGCGAGGACGAGGTGGCGGCTCGCTGCCACGCGAACTGCATCGAGTACGCGCGGGAGGGCGCGCGGCGGGCCGGCGCCGCCGGCGAGTTGCTGGAGGCCGACGGCCTGGTGGTGTACGCCACCGGCTCGGACTTCCCCGTCCTGGCCAACGGGGCGTTCCGGCTCGACCCATCGATCGCCGCCGACGAGGCCGTCGAACGGGCGGACGCCTGGTTCGCCGAGCGGGGACGGGGCTGGTCGCTCGGTACGACGGGGTGGAACGACGGTGACCGGGACCTCATCGACGCCGCCCTCGCCCGGGGCCTCGTCACGGTGACCGACCAGCCCGCGATGGTCTGCACGGAGCGCCTGGCGGACGCGGTGGCGCCCGACGGCATCGAACTGCGCGTCCTCAGGACCGAGGACGATGCCCGGGCGTTCGTGGCGATGGCCGACGCGGCCTACACCTCGCTCGGCCTCCCCGCCGGCGTGATCCCGGCGATGGCGGGCTCGAGCCCGCAGGTGTCGCCACCACACCTGGTGACCCTGGCGGCGTCCGACGGCGACGAGCTCCTGTCGGGCGCGCAGGTCCTCTTCTCCCACGGGATCGCCGGCATCTACTGCGTTGGCACGGCCGAGTCCGCCCGCGGTCGCGGCCTGGCCGAGCTCGTGACCCGGGCCGTGACCAACCTCGGCTTCGACGGCGGCGCGCCCCTCGTGACCTTGCAGGCGTCCTCGATGGGCGAGCCCATCTACCGGCGCATGGGCTACCGCGACCTGTACCGCTACGCCACCCACGCCCGCTTCGTCTGACCCGGCCGGCACCGACCGGTCGACGCCGACCGCTCGGCTCCGGATTCGGGGCCCTCGACCGTGAGGTGGGCCGCACCTAACCTGCAGGTCGAGGGGATGGTCGACGGTCGGCTCGGCGTCGCCGGTGCGCCTTTCTGGCGCGGCCGGCGGCCCTTCGTCCCCATCGGAGGTCGAGCACGGTGCCCTACGCCAGCGGTCGCACGATCCACGACGCCGACGCCCACATCATGGAGACGCCGACGTGGCTGCGTGACCACGCCGACCCCGGCGTCCGGGACCGCATCGAGCCGCTCGCCTACTCCAGCGGCAACGAGCTGCGGCAGACCGGCGACCCCGACGAGCAGCTGCGTGACCTCACCGCCGCCTTCGACCGGATGCGGGCCCAGCACGGCTCCGAGGAGTACCGGCTGGTCGAGGCCGAGGAGATCATGGCCCGCAAGAACTTCGCCGCCACCGGCTCGTGGATCCCCGAGGACCGGCCCCGGGCGCTCGACCTGCTCGGCTTCTCCAGCCAGCTCGTGTTCAACACCTTCCACAACGGGCGGCTGCACGACTGGGAGCACGGCAACGACGCCGAGCTGGCCGTCGGCGCCGCCCGCGCCCACAACCGGGGGATGGTCGAGTTCTGCTCCGTCGACGACCGCTTGTTGCCCACCTGCTACGTCCCGCTGTTCGATCTCGAGCAGGCGCCGGCGCTGGCCGGCGAGGCCATTGCCTTGGGCGCCGGCGCGCTGCTCGTGGCGTCGGGCTGCCCGCCCGGCCACTCGCCGAGCCACGTCGGGCTCGACCCGGTCTGGGCCCAGGCGCAGGAGGCCGGCGTGCCCGTGGTGTTCCACGTCGGCGGCACGGGCGACCTGATCGACCCGGCCTACTTCCGCAACGGGCTGCCGGTACCGCCCGACTTCCACGGCGGCGAGGAGAACTTCCGCTCGGTCGACTACATGGGCATCCCCGGCCCGCCGGCGCAGACCCTGGCCACCCTGATCTTCGACGGCGTGCTCGACCGCTTCCCCGACCTGCGCTTCGGCGTGATCGAGCAGGGCGCCATCTGGGTGCCGAGCTGGCTGCGGCAGATGGAGTCGGCCTTCGACGCGTTCCACCGCCACGAGGAGCGCCTGCAAGCCCTTTCCCTGCGGCCCACCGAGTACGTGCGCCGCCAGGTGCGGTTCACGCCGTACCCCACCGAGGACGTCGGCTGGATCATCGAGCAGAGCGGTCCCGAGCTGCTGCTGTTCTCGTCCGACTTCCCCCACGTCGAAGGCGGCCGCAAGCCCCTCGAGCGCTTCGAGGCCTCGCTCGGCGACGCCTCCGAGGACGTCCGCCGGCGCTTCTACTGCGACAACTTCCTCGACCTCATGGGCACGGCCGGAGCGGCGCTCGCCGCCGCCTGACCGCGGCGGCGCAAGTTCCATAACCGGTGACGCTCACCTGTCGCCGTCGAGTGCCCAACCGAGCGGGGGGAAAGGGACTCGACGGGCGCGCCCGAGCGCGCTGGCGTGACCCGGGTTCTCGCGCAGGAGCGGCGTCTCCACAGGTGGCGATCCTGGTCGGGTGGTTGTCCCGCTCGAAGCTGGGTTGCGGGCAGGCGTGTGCCCGTACGGGTCGCGTCTGGCGGGACAGCCTGGTGGCCTCTGGCCGGGTCAGCCGCCGCCGTCGTCGGGGGCGCGTGGCTCGGGGGGCTGGTCGTCGGGGTGCCATTGGTCGGGAGGCATCGCTCCCTTCATGTGGTTGCCGGTGGAGCACTGGCACCGGCCGTTGCGCTCGCTGGTGGGCCCGCCCCGGCTGCGGGGGACGAGGTGGTCGATGTGGCAATGGCGGCCGGGGACCCGGCAGCCGGGGTCGGTGCAGAAGCGGTCGCGGATGGTGATCGCTTCCCGCAACGGCCCGGTGAACGTGTCGCGGGCCTGGCCGAAGTCGAGGATGTGCCCGTCGGGCCCGAAGACGATGCGCCGGCAGAGCCCGGCGAGTCCGAGGGCGAGGGCCTGGGACGGGGCGATCAGCGTCTCGTCCTCGAGCTCGCACATCGTGTCGGCCCGCAGGGCGCCGAAGTCGGGGCCGAGCGGGTCGGGGGCGCCCCACCAGTCGGGCAGCGGCCGCCGGCACGGAGGTCGGGCGGGCGGCGGCCCGGTGTAGGGCTCTGCGGGGGCGCCGACGGGCGCGGGCGCCGGCGCAGGCGCCGGCGAGGTGGGGCGGCCGGCAGAGGAGCCGGAGTCGCCGTCGTCGGTCCCGTCATCCTCGACGCCGCCGGCGCCGCTCGGGTGGCAGTGACCGTCCGGGCAGGGGGTGGCTGGCTCCGGAGTGCCGGCCGCCCGGTCGAGATCCTCACCCGCGCCCGTGGGGCGGGTGGCGTCGTAGCCGGGGCAGGGAGCGAGGTGGTCGCCGGCGCATCCGGCGGGCCCGGGGTCCCGGTCGGCGGCCGCGGCGTCGGCCTCGGCGAAGAACGTGCGGACCCCCATCATGATGTTGAGGACCCACTTGGGGGGTCGCCCTGGCGTGTCGCAGGTGGCGGACCGCCGGGCCATCTCCACCATGGCGTCGGCGCGTCGCTGCACGGCGGTGCGCCGCAGGTCCGCGGCGGTGGCCCGGTCGCCGACCCTGGCGCGGGCCTCGGCCCAGTCCGCCACGAACATCTCCTTCTCGATCCGGTGGAGCTCCGCGAGGAACTCGGTGCCGCCGATGGCGTCGAGCCACGCGTCGACCCGCACCATGCCCTCCCAGGTGCGTGACGCCGACGCGGCCCGCCGCTCCTCCTGGTCGCGGGCCCGCTTCTCCGCCCGCTCGGGCAGCACGTAGTCGAGCCAACGGTCGACCACGAGGCAGAACTCGTCGAAGTCCATCTCCCGCGCTGCGGCCACGAGCTCACGCTCGGCTTCCGCGAACGCCACCGCGACCTTCGGGGCGTTGGCCCGGGCCAGCACCGCGGCGTGCTCGAACCCGATCGACCCCCGCTCGAAGGCCCGCTCGGTGAGCGGCATCGTCCGGAGCCGGCGGGCCACGAAGCGCTGGTGGTTCACCCGCTTGGGGTCGGCCTTGACCTTGGCCGCCAGCCACGTCGCCACGCTCGGGTGCTGATCGAAGCGGTACTGGCCGGACGCGTCGAACGCCCCCACCAGCGCCACCTTGGCCGCGGTCACCATCCGCTCGATCTGACCCACACCCAACAGGGCCTCGCCCAGCGCCGCTCCCGGCCGCCCCGCCCAGCGGGTGGCCGCCAAACGCTCGGCCGCACGGGTGCAGTCGTCGAGCGCGGCGAACCCGTCGGGGCCACCCGGCCCGTTCGGCCCTTCGACCTCGGCATCCAGCATCAGCACAGCCACGGCACCACTCCCAGGCCGGCGAGCCCTCGGCGGGCGCCGGCGTCACTCGAACAGGTTGTTTCGGGGAAGTGGCAGCCTGTCCTGCGCCCAGAGGCTGCGAGCTGGTGTGGTCACCCTAGCCGAACACCAGTTCGAACGCAAGCGCGCGAGGTGCTCGAACGAGAGGCGAGAGACGTCAGCCGTCGGCGAGGTGGGCGGGGAAGCCGCCGCTGGCGATCGGGCCCCATCGCTCGATGGTGAGGCGCAGCAGGCTCTTGCCTTGGTCGACCATGGCCTGGCGGTACTCGTCCCAGTCCGGGTGCTCGCCGGCGATCGAGCGGTAGTAGTCGACCAGCGGGTCGAGGGCGTCGGGGAGGTCGAGCACCTCGATTGGGCCCCAGAGCTGCACCCACTCGCCGTTCCAGTCGTCGGACAGCACCACCGCCGAGCCCGCGGGCCGGCGCCGGGCATTGGCCACCTTTGCCCGCTCGGGGTAGGTCGAGGTGACGAGCCGTCCGGCCCCGTCGACGCCGGCGCTGACCGGCGACGCCTGCGGCGTCCCGTCGGCGCGGGTCGTGAGCAGGACCACCCGGTGCCGTGCCCGCACGAACTCGAGCAGCTCGTCCCGCTCCACCGTCCGGTTGGTCGCGATCTTGCGGGCCATCGGCCGTTCTCCCCTTGTGTCGATCGTCCTCGGCTCCGGGAACGTGGGTGAGTACGTGGGTGGGGCCCCGGAGGCCCCGACACTGACATGGATCCCGGCGGCCCGCCGCTCGGGACGGGCCTGGTGTCGACGGAGGGTCGTTCAGGCCTCGGGCGGAAGGGACGGCGCGGCGCGTGCCGTGTAGGTGGTGGCGAGTTGGGTGCGGCTCTGGAGGTCGAGCTTCCGCAGGGCGCTGGAGACGTGCGTCTTCACGGTGGCTCGGCCCATCAGCAGGCGCTCGGCGATCGCCGGGTTCGCAAGGCCGTCGGCGACGAGTTCGACGACCCGCAGCTCGGTCGGCGTGAGGCTGTCCCAACCCGCCGTCGGCCGTCCGCGCTCACCCCGTCCCCGGGCAGCCAGCTCGACCGCCGCGGCGAGGTCGCGAGCCTCGCCCTCCGGGAGCGATCCGACGCCGGCGGTCGCCGAGGCGAAGTCGGCCTCCCAGCCGGGGCGGTGCATCACCCCGCGGGCCGCGCGCTGAGCACCCGCGGTGGCGAGCAGGGCGGTCGCGCGGTCGACCCTGTCGGCGTCGAGCTCCAAGAGGGCGACCACCTCGAGGGCGTCGACCGCCCAGTGGTCGGCCCCGAGGCCGGCGAGGGTCACGAGGGCGTCATGGGCGCGGCCCTCGGCGCGCCGGTGCTCGCCCGCACGCCGGTCGAGGACCGCGAGGGTGGTCTCGGCGCGCGCTCGCTCCAGCTCATTGCCGATGCTCTTCGCCTGGGCGGCCATCCGGGCGGCGAACCGGCGTGCTTCGCCGTCGGCGCCGGAGGCCAGATGGGCGAGGGCGAGGACGTCGTCGAGCCAGGACCGGTAGATCGACGCCCATTCGAGATCGGGGTGGTCCCGAACCCGGCCGGCGGCGGCGATGGCCTCGTCGGCGCGGTCCTGGGCCAGCAGGGCGTGGCCGAGGGCGGTGACGAAGAACGGGATGAACTGGAGCTCCTCGTCGCGCAGGTAGCGGTCGATTGCCTCTCGCATCGCGGCTTCCGCCCGATCAGCCTCGCCGGTGAGCGCGTCGATCCAGGCGGTGACCCCGTGGAAGCAGGCGACGACGTTGATGGTGGCGAAGTCGCGGGCCAGGTCGAGGCCGGTGGCGGCGGTGGCCCGGGCGTCGTGCCAGGCGCCGAGTTGGAGCTCGGCGCACACCTGGCGCGCCAGCACGTCGAGGTGCAGGCGGCGAGATCCCGACCGGTCGACGACCGCTCGGACGTCGTCGAGCTGTTGCATGGCATCGAGCGGTCGCCCGGCGAGCACGCTGGCCAGGGCGCCGCTGCAGTCGGCCCAGGCGGCCCAGAGGTCGTCGCCGGCACCTGCGCAGAGCGCTCGGCCTCGGGCGATGATCGGCCGACCCGTGTCGTCGTGCCAGGTCTGGTGCGCGCCGAGCAGGATCAACGCACGACCTTCGAGGCGGGGGTCGCCGGCGGCCTTGGCGGTGGCGATGGCCGCCTCCGTGGCCTCGACGATCCCGTCGTGCTCACCGACGGCCGTGGAAAGGAGGGCGGCGGCCGAGCGGCCGGAGAGCTGGGCCTCGGCCGGGAGGTCGGGGTCGAGCGCCTCGGCACGGGCCAGCCAGTCGAGCGCCTCGCGCAGGTGGCCGCGGTACCACCAGTAGTTGGCGAGGCCCCCGACGATCGCCCAGATGGCGCCGGCGTCGCCGGTCGCCTCGGCGTGTCGCAGGGCGACGCGGACATCGACCAGCCGTCCCTCGGTCTCGGCGATCGCCCGCTGCGGGTCGGGACCGTCGAACGCCGGCTCCATCGCCTCGGCCCAGCGTCGCACCGCCTCCAAGTGGCGAGTGCGCGTGGGGAGGACCTCGCCCGCCTCCACCAGGCGATGCTCCGCGAAGGCTCGGACCGTCTCGAGCATCCGCAGCGAGCCGTCGGGTGCCACCGTCAGGAGGGAACGGTCGACGAGACGACCCACGAGCTCCCGGCCGGACGGGCCCACTCCCTCCTCGACTCCCGACCCGTCGTCGATGCCGACCACGGCCTCGGCGTCACCGATGGTGAAGTCGGACGGGAAGACCGCCAGACGCCGCAACACGACCTGCTCGGGCCCCGTCAGCAGGTCGTGGCTCCACGCCACCGACGCCTCCAGGGTCCGCTGGCGGTCGAGTGCGTCACGCCGCCCGCCGGAGAGCAGGCGGAACCGCTCCGACAGTCCCTCGCAGAGCTCGTCGAGCGACATCGTGCGAGCGCGGGCGGCCGCCAGCTCCAGCGCGAGCGGGATCCCGTCGAGGCGTCGACAGATGGTTGCGAGCGCAGCGGCCTCCCGGGGGTCGAGCGTCGGCGGCCCGGCCGCCCGAGCGAGGCGGTCGACCAGGAACCGGCCGGCGCCGCTGGCGAGGACGGCCTCGACGTCGTCGGTTGCCGGAAGGTCGAGCGAGGGGACGCGCCGGACGACCTCACCGGCGAGGCCGAGGGGCTCACGTGAGGTCGCGAGGACATGGGCGCGAGGGCAGGACCCGAGCAACGCGGTGACGAACCCGGCCACCTCGTCGAGCAGGTGCTCGCAGTTGTCGAGCACCACGAGCACCTGACCGCTCCCGATGGCGCCGAGCACGCGGTCGCGTCGGGTCTGGGTGCTCGTCGGGTGGGTGCCGACGGCCAGGGCCGCGGCCTCGTCGATGGCCTCGTCGCCGGTGGCCGCGCCCAGGTCGATCCACCACACCCCGTCGCCGAACCGGGCCACCGCCGCGCCGGACAGCTCGAGGGCCAGTCGGGTCTTGCCGCACCCGCCGGCGCCGGTGAGGCACACGAGCCGCTCGGTCGCCACCGGCACCGTCAGCTCGACCATCAGCCGTTCGCGACCGATCAGGTCGGTCGCGGCGACCGGCAGGTTGTTGCGCACGCCGTCGATGGTCCGCAGGCGGGCTTCCACCAGCCCGTCACCGCGCACCTCGACGACGCGGAGCGGATGCCCGAGGGCGGGGAGCCGCTGGGCGCCGAGATCGACCAGCTCCACATCGGGCACGGGCGGCGAGGTGATCAGATCGGCGGCCGGTCCGGACACCACCAGCTGGCCGGCGTTGACGGCGGCGAGCAGTTGGCCGGCCCGGAGCAAGGTGAACCCGACGTAATGGCCCGTCTCGTCCCGCTCCACCTCGCCGGCGTGCACGGCCATGCGGGCCCGCAGCGGTGTCGTCGTGGGCCAGGCCTCGGCGGCCAGCGCCCGCTGGGCTTCGACCCCGGCTCGCAGCGCGTCCGACACCCGGGCGAACGCCGAGACGGTGCCGTCTCCGGCTTCCGGTCCGGACGCCGGCACACCGCCGTGACGGGCGACGGCCTCGCCGATGAGCGTGTGGTGACGGACGACGGCGGGTGCCGTGGTGCCGGGGTGGCGTCCCTGGCGGTCCCCGTCGTCGACGAGGTCGGTGACGAGGTCGGTGACGAGGAACGCCACGACCCCGTCCGGGACGGGGTACTCGGCGTCCGACACGTCCCCCATCGTTGCTCAGCTGCCGGCCGTGGCGCCGAGCTGGTGGATCAGCTCGAGATGGTCGAAGGCGAGGCGCTCGAAGTGCAGGAGGCCGTCGACGAACGTCATCAGGAACAGGAACGGCAACCGGATCTCCCGACCGGTCGCGGCCAGGGTGACGTCGTGGGGCAGGGCCAGCGGACCGGTGTGTGTGCCGGTGACCATCGCCTCGAGCAGCACTCGCCCATCGGCCAACGCGGTCGCGCGTTCGACGGTGAACCGTGTGTCGGGGAGCCCGGTGAACATGGCGATCTCCCGCTCGAAGGCCTGGTCGCCGTCGAGGGTGGCGTCGGGCCATTCCGCGCGGTAGTCGGGGTGGAGATGCGTAGCGGCGGTCTCGAGGTCGCCGGCGTTGACGGCATCGATGATGGTGGTGGCGAGAGTGACGGGATCAGTGGTCGTCGTGGTCATGACCGGATCGTGCGCCGCTGGTGGTGCCGTTACCTCCGCCATCTGGGGGAACGCCGACCGACTGCCGGATGGGCCCTTCGGGCTGCCCGGGCGGGACGCCCTACCGGGTTCGCAGCTTGCGGACCGTCGCGAGCACGACCGTGACGACGACGACGAGGAAGCCCAGGGTCAGGAGGATGGCGGACGCCGTGTTCCGAGCAGTCTCGGCGTCGCCCTGGTCCTTGCCCAGTGCGAGGCCGAGGACGAACGCGAGGACGCCGGCGATGAGTGCAAGACGAGTGGTGGAGGTCATTCGCCCACCATCCGCCGAGCACCGGCCGAGAACATCGGCCAGTTGGGGGAGACGAGCGGCGACGCCGCCCCGTCAGGGCGACGTCGTGGGCCTTCTGGACAACCGGAGTGGGCGAGGGGGGACTTGAACTCTGATCCGAGGCGTCTCGGCCGATGCTGGATGGTGCGGGAATGTGGCGCTGACCAGGGATTCCTCTGATTAGGTCTGTCTAACGATGTTGACCAGATCTACCCGATCTCAACCCGTCCGGTAGAGATCCGGTAGAGATCTGGTGGACGTCGGGCGCCCAGCCGCCAGATGGGAATTGGCTGGTCGAGGCCGGGCACTGCCGTCGGCTGGAGCAGATCGGCACGCGCTCGGACGATGAATGCCAATGACCCCTGACCGCCTCGGGTCGGGCAGTGCCATCATGACAGTCATGAGGAAGGAGACGCTTGGGAGTCAGCGGTTCCGGAGGGCGCTGAAAGCAACTGGCGCTGATCTACTTGACGCCCCGTTGAGTTACGGGTCGTTCTACTGCCACGCAGAGATTGCCCAAGGCGGTCAGGGGACGGTCTTTCTCGGCACTGGCGACATCGAGGCCCTGTCGAGGGTGTGCGTCATCAAGACGTTCTCCGAATCGGACACAGACACCATCGACCGAGCTTGGCGGAGCATTCGTATCCAGTTGGGCCTGTTGGACCAGGCCAGTGTGTGCCCGCATCCCTTGTATCCGCGCGATGACCAGATCCGACCAACGCCCTGGGTTCCGGACATCCTCGCGTGGGATCTGAAGTCTGAGGTCCCGTGGGTCGCTCAAGACTTCCGAGGTCCGAACCTTCGTGGGTACCTCGCAAACGGGTTCGGACCGGAGACCGACCCGGGCGACCGAAACCACTCGGCGAGCGACCTCGTCACGGACCGGCTGATGTCCCAGATCGCCTTTGCCGTCGAGTTCGTCCACATGCAAGGAGTCGTCCACCGCGATCTCAAACCCGACAACATCCTCGTTGAGCAGATCGATTGGAGCCACATGCTCTTCGAGAGCATCGCGCTCTGCGACTTCGACCTGTCGAGGAGTCGGCGCCACACGACGCTTACCCAAAGTGCAGTGGGCATGGGGACGCGTGGGTATTCAGCTCCGGAGCAACTGTTGCTAGGTGCGCGAGACGTGACCACTGCCAGCGATGTTTATGCAGTGGGCATGTTGGCGGTCTTTCTCTACACCGGAAAGGAGCCCCGGCAGGCCATGGTCGGTGCAGACCCTACGAAACTGAAGTTGGATCCCAGCGCCGCTGAGAGGCTCGGCAACAAGCGAGAGTGGGTGGAGCAGGCGCTCTCGTTCCACCCGGAGGAGCGCCCTCGTCTCGAAGCCCTCGGGCGAACCTTCTACGGCCGCGACGGACGGCGTCGCCGACCGTGACCTCGCTGATCGAGCACCTGGTCTCATACGGCCTCGCACCGGTTGGGCCCATCGACGTGCAGCGGACCACTGATGGCGAGCTGGCCGAGTACCTGCCGCAGACCAGTACGACAACGTCCGTGGACTTCCGCTCAACCGTCATGGCGCGGGCCCCTTCCGTCGGTTCGTACTCCCGGCGCTCGACATGACCCCGGGCATCTACGCGATTTCCAACAACGACCAGGTTCTGTACGTCGGCGAGTGCCAGAGCTTCGTCGACCGTTTCGGACCCCGAGGCTATGGGGCTATCCACCCACGCAACTGCTTCCGCGGTGGGCAATCCACGAACTGCAAGGTGAACAGCCGAGTGCTGGCGCTCCATCGGCGGGGCGAGATCCCAACTCTCTGGTTTGGCCCGGAAGGACAGGTTGGGCGGAAGCTGGTCGAGGTCGAGCTGATCCGAATCTTGGACCCGCCATGGAACGGCCGGTAGACCCTCGGATGGCCGGGCGAGGTCACCACCAGCGCGATTGATCGTGCTCGATGTCTGACGGTGGTCAGGCCAGCCGAGTCGTCGGCGACGGCGGCGGTGCTGTGCGCACCCACGCGGATGCTTGAGGAACGCTTGCTCATCGGCTCGGCCTTCCGCGACGAGTGGCAGCGCTGCTTGACCAAGTAGCTCGGAATTACAGCTGCGAGCCGTGCCTGCAAATTGCTTAGGGCGGCCTTAGATTAACTATTGACTGCCTATGGCTATCTATGGTTCAATCTCTCTGTCACCGCCGGGAGGCAGGCGACGAACACCAAAACCAAAGACAGCCGGGAGGCTGCCGACCAAAGGAGCAACTGATGAATGGAGATGAGCAGTTCGTGAGCGTGCCGGTTCCGGCGCACCGGGTGCAGGAGGTCTACTCCCTCCTCGCCCAGGCGTCGGCCGTGGCCACGCACGAGCCGGCCCCTGCGAGCGGTCCCGAGGACGGGTGGACCGAGCAGCTCGTGAGGCGCATGTTCAAGGAGTCGGGCGACCCCATGCAGCGCATGCTGCGGCTGCTCGCCGACGCCGATGGCGAGGAGGTCTCGACGAACGAGATCGCCGCTGCGCTCGACCTGCCCAAGGGAGCGTCCTCGGTCGCCGGCATGGCCGGCGCTATCGGCCGCAGGGTCAACAGCCGGTACGGCATGGAGGGACTCCCGTGGGAGACGCGGTGGCGCCACATCGATCCCTCAGACGAGACCAAGGGAACGGAGACGCTCATCTCTCTCCCGAAGTGGATCTGCAAGGTGATTCGCGACCTGTAGAAAGCGTGGGTGCCCGCCCGGCAAGTGCCGGGCGGGTTCCCGCGTGGCCGTTCCGCGCTGAACTTCACGGCTCTCCTCGGTGCCGAGGCGCTACGGGGCAAGATGTATCTATGGACGCCGACCTGGACCAGACGGGCCAGATCAAGTCCCGTGATCGCGTCCGTGACCTCGCTGAGGTGTACACCCACGACCGAGAAGTCGACGCGATGCTGGCGCTCATCCCGGACATGTTCCGCGAGATCGACATCCGGTTCCTCGAGCCGGCGTGTGGCCACGGCAACTTCCTCGTGGCGATCCTCGCCCGAAAGCTCCTCCTCATCACCGAGGAGCAGCACGGTGGGACGCCGCACTGGTACGAGTTCGCCACGCTTCGTGCTGTCGCGTCGATCTACGCCGTCGACATCAGTGAGGAGAACGTTGTCGAGGCACGCGAGCGGATGCGAGCCGTCGTCGACAAGGAGTTCGCAGACCAGGGATACGAACCAACTCCTCGGTTTCACGACGCTCTCGCCGCGATCCTGTCTGCGAACCTCGTCGGAGGCGACACGCTCCGAGACGCGCAGTCGATCCGATTCCTCGAATGGACTGCTGGCGACGACGAGACCTTCGTTCGCACGCCCTCCTATCTGGAGGATCCAGCGTTCGACCTGTTTTTCGCGCCGCCCGAACCACTTCCGCCGGTCCACTACAGCGAGTTGACGTCCGAGACGTCGCTGTGACCGTCGAGCCCACCGCCCCAGTTGCGCCGACGCACGTTCCGGATGTGCTTGAGACCTTGGCGCAGCTACCCAACGACGAGGTCTTCACCCCGCCGAAGGTCGCCAACGCCATGCTCGACCTCCTCCCGGCGGAGGCGTGGACCAAGCCCGAGTATCGGTGGCTCGACCCGGCGACGAAGTCCGGCGTGTTCCTCCGTGAGGTTTTCAAGAGGCTCATGGTCGGTCTCCGTGATTGGCAGCCGGACCCCGACACGAGGCGCGAGCACATCCAACGGAACATGCTGTACGGAGCGGCAATCACGAACCTGTCGGCGGACATCGCCCGCCGGTCCCTCTACCAGACCAAGAACGCAACCGGCTCAGGCGTCGTCGACACGACCATCAAGGACTGGGTGGTCGTCTTCGACAATCCGAACGGCAATATCCACTACGTCGCTTCGGAGCACACGATCGTAGGAGTAAAGTGCTCGATTTGCCGTGCGCCGGAGGCGCTCGTTCGGGATCATCGGGAGACCTACGCCTACTCGTTCAACCACTTTACCTATCCTCCAGAGGAAATGGTCGGTATGAAGTTTGACGTCATCATCGGTAATCCGCCGTATCAGATCGGCGCAGAAGGCACTACGCGGACGATGCCTATCTACCACCAGTTCGTGAGCCGAGCGATCGAACTGGATCCGCGCTATATCGTCTTCATCACGCCGTCACGCTGGTTTACCGGTGGACTCGGACTCGACGAGTATCGCGACCAAATGGTTAACGATCGCCGACTGGTCGCACTCGTAGACAATCCAAAGCTGTTCGACGTGTTCCCACAAGTCGAGATCAAGGGAGGGGTTTCGTATTTTCTATGGGATCGTGACTACGACGGCGATTGTGAGTTCTCCACGCGTATAGACGGCCAAATCGTTTCTACCGCTAGACGTGATCTGCGTGAAGGCCACGGAGTGGTGATCCGAGACAACGAAGCGTCTGAACTGGTACAGAAGGTACTTGACGTGTCCGCACGCTCCATCGAGTCATGGTTCTTTCCACGTCTCGCTTTCAGCCAGGAATGGCGTACCAACTATCGTGGCGAGAGCGAAGAGCCTTTCGCAGACTCGATTCCCATCATCTACAACAGCGGAGTAGCGTTTGTTGGGGAGAAGTCATTCGAGAGAAATCTCGATCTCGTCGCCAAGTGGAAGGTGTTGGTACCGAAGGCCGGCGACGGCCACGGGCGAGAGATCTCGTATGTCATAGGTGAGCCGATCGCGCTTGCCCCCGGATCAGTGTGCACAGAGTCCTACTTCGTCGCAGGGGCGTTCGACTCGCCTGATGAGTGTGCAAACTACGCGAGCTACCTATGCACAAAATTCGTGCGGTTCTTGGTTCTTCAACGCAAGTCAACCCAGGACGTAACGGCCGAGCGCTTCAGATTCGTTCCTGCGGTTCCGATGACGCGCCAATGGGCTGACGTTGACCTTTACGAACATTTCGGACTTACGAAGCAAGAGCGGGCCTACATTGACGCGACGATCCAGCCGCGAGAGCCGATCCTGTCGCTCGACTCGCCCGTGCCGGCCTCGCACCTACCCGGGGGTTCGAAGTACCGCGTCGCCGTCAACGAGGATCCCGACGAGGACCTCGAGGAGTGAGCAAGTTCATCTACGCGTACACCCATACGGGCAACGCGAAGCCGTGGAAGCGGCCGACCGGGCAACAGGGTGACTTCTGGATCAAGGTCGGGGAGACCAAGACGCGGGGGATCACCCGGGTCAAGCAGCAGGTGAACACCGCGTTCCCCGGGCTCGAGGGCGTCGACATCCTGTTCCACTCCGAGCTCGCCGAGTGTCCGGACGGCACTGGGTTCTCCGACTACGACGTCCGCCGGACTCTGACCAATGCCGGCGTCTCCGCGGTGGGTGGCGAATGGGTCGAGGCCACGCTCGACGAGGTGCGAGCCGCGGTTGTCTCGCTCCAGACGGGTCTGCCCTTCAACCCCGAACGGATCCAGACCTTTGAGCCACGCCCCGAGCAGAAGGAGGCGGTCCGGCAAACAGCGGCGTACTTCCGCAAGCACGACGGCGACCAACCGGCGCCGAAGTTCCTGTGGAACGCCAAGATGCGCTTCGGCAAGACCTTCGCCACCTACCAGCTCGCCGAGGAGATGGGTTGGCAGCAGGTGCTCGTGCTGACCTACAAGCCGGCCGTCCGCAGTGCCTGGCGTGACGACCTGCTCGGTCACACCGCCTTCGCCGAGTGGCGCTACGTCGATCGCGACACGCCCACGGCACTGGCCGACAGCATCGTGAGCGACGGCGAACCCTTCGTCTGGTTCGCGTCGTTCCAGGATGTGACCGGTCGAGATCCGGGAGGCAGGCCGAAGCCCCGCAACGAGACGCTCCACCTGATCGACTGGGACTGCATAGTCATCGACGAGTTCCACTTTGGTGCCGCCACGGCCGCCGCTCGGGAGCTCTACGACCCGCAGGACAAGGCCGACGTCGCGTTCGCGAAGCTTGTCGACAAGGCGCTCGACCAGGCCAACGACAGCGAGGCCGACCTCGTCGACGTGGACTTCGGGCTCACCACGAGGTTCCACCTCCACCTGTCGGGCACCCCGTTCAAGGCGATCACCAACGGTGAGTACGCCGAGGACCAGGTCTTCAACTGGACCTACATTGACGAGCAGCGCGCGAAGCGCGACTGGAAGGCGTCGGACGGGGACAACCCTTACACCGAGCTACCCCAGATAGAGATGTTCACCTACGCCATGGGCGCCGCCGCCGAGGCGTGGGCTGACGACGGGGAGTTCGACGGCTTCGACTTGAACACCTACTTCAAGGCCCGGAAGGTGGGTGACGACAGCGTCTTCGACCACCCCGATCACGTCGCCTCGTTCCTCGACCTGATCCGCGGCAACAAGCAGATCGCCAGCTCCATAATCGAAGGCGCCGCGCCGCCGTTCCCTTACAAGGCGGCACGGTTCAAGGACGGCGTCCGGCACTCGGTCTGGTTCCTGCCCGACGTTGCGTCGTGCGAGGCGATGGCCGATCTTTTGCGGTCCGACACGTTCTTCTCAGCCTATGAGGTGTACGTGGCCGCGGGAACGAAGGCGAAGATCGGCGCTGCCGCGCTGGCGCCACTGCAGCAGGCGATCAAGCGGGCCGAGGCCGAGGGCAAGAGCGGCTCGATCACGCTGTCGTGCGGCAAGTTGATGACCGGCGTCACGGTGCCCGAGTGGTCGTCGATCTTCATGCTCCGCTCACTGAAGGCGCCCGAGTCGTACTTCCAAGCCGCGTTCCGGGTCCAGTCCCCGTGGCGGGAGGACGGAATCGTCCGGAAGGAGACGGCGTACATCTTCGAGTTCGACCCGAACCGGGCGCTCAGCCTCGTCGCCCTCTACGGCACCGAGATCGCCAACAACTCACCCGACCGTGACACCACGCAGCGCGACGTCCTCGGCGAGCTGCTCAACTTCCTCCCGATCTTCGCCATCGACGGCGGCCAGATGGAGCGGCTCGACACGGACGCCATCCTGGACTGGGCCCACGGCGGCATCAGCGCCAACTCGCTCGCCCGCAAGTGGCGATCGGTCGACCTGTACAACCTCAATGGTGTCACCATGGGCCGTCTGCTCCAGGACGAGGCGCTGCTCGCCGAGCTGGAGCAGATCGAGGACTTCCGCAACATCCGCGAGGAGGCCGAGAAGGTTGTCACCGCGTCCAAGAGCCTCGGCGACGTCAAGCGGGCCGGCGGGTCGAACGCCGAGCAACGGAAGCCGAAGAAGGAACTGGCGCAGCGGCGAAAGAGCATCCGGGAGAAGCTGAAGAAGGTCAGCGCGAAGGTGCTGATCTTCATGTACGTCACCGACTTCCGCGAGGAACGCCTCCTCCACGTCATCGAGTCGCTGGACACCGAGCTGTTCCTGCGGGCGACCGGCCTCAGCCTAGACGGCTTCCGCAAGCTCACCGACGTCGGCGTCTTCAACGTCGGGCAGATGAACGACGCCATCCAGAAGTTCCGCTACTTCGAGAGGAAGAGCCTCGAGTCCGTGCAGTGACTGGGCGTTGGTCACCCGTCGAAGAGCCAGCGTTCGATCTCGTCCACTGCTATGTCGCGACGAAGACGGGTGCTCGCCTCACGGGCCCAGCCGGCCAGCAGTTCGCAGTACTGCCCGTAGGTCGCTGCTGACCAACCGGCCGAGCGCAACCCATCCCATCCGCGATTGCGTAGGGCCGTTGCGACCACGCGATCGAGGATGGCGCACGGGTGCGTGGCGCCACCGCGACCGGAGAAGTAGAGGAACTTCGTGAAGAAGGCCGGTCCCAGGTACTTCAGCAACGTGCGGCCCGATGGATAGAGCGCCTCGTAAGCCGCAACCGGACTCGTCCGAGCGATCCTGCCAGCGGCGCCCAGTTCGGCGGCCGCGCGCTCAGGGTTCGCCGCCACGCTGTCGAGGCGTTTGCTCATGAGGCGCGCCCTCCTGCCGCCGCCCCATGCGAGCGTGTGCCAGAGAAGACGCAGCTCGCCGTCCGAGCGGCCGGTGGTATCCGCCAGCTCGAAGAGAGCGGCCCGACTGACTCCGGGGCGGTGAGACGAGTCGTAGGTCACTTGCAGCGGTCCACCTGGGAGACCGCGAGCCGTCAACTCGTTGTTCCACCACTCCGGGTTGACCGCGATCCAATGATCGTGGACGCGAGCATGGCGCGGCTGCCTCAGCGCGTTGACCATGTCGTCCGGGAACGGGAGACGGCAAAACTCAGCCATGCTGCGATCTTCGCCGACGCCGGCAGCGACCGCCCGTTTAGCAGCCTTGCGCGCACACTCGCCGGCGATGGCTACCTCACGGCTGCCGACGCGGCACAGCGCGGACCGGAGCAGCACGTGCGGTGTCCCCGATCGGACTCGCGAGGTTGCGCTCGAGTCATTGAAGAGCTCGAGGACGGCGGTGGCCTCGAACACGCGGTAGCGCTGCTTGCCGACGTTTCGCTGACGAAGGACGCCGGCCTCGGCGAGCGCGTTGACCGCGTCGGTGGTCCGGGCCTTGGATCGGCCGATCAGCGCGCTCGCCGAATCGACGCTGATCACTGGCGCACCGGGAAGGATCCGGAGAAGCCGGTCGATCCCAGAGTCGGCACGAATCCGGCCCAGCTGGGTTCGCCACTGAGCCGTCATGTCGTCGATCCGATCGGCGTACTGCTCGGCGTCATGGCAGGCACGCGTCGTCGCGCTGACGAACAGCCGGAGCCATTCGGCGGCCGCAGCTGAACGCTCGGTGCTGTTGGGCTCGGCGAGGTGGCGGAACTCGGTTAGGCCGGCGACATAGGTGTCGGCCCAGGTGGCCAGGACGAGGCTGATGGGCGGGACGAACGCCGGGGCGAGGCCTCGGCGTCGCAGCACGACGTGGATGAGGGCGCGTCCGGTCCGGCCGTTGCCATCGGCGAACGGGTGGATCGTCTCGAACTGGGCGTGGGCGAGGGCGGCCTGCACAAGTGGGGAGTGGTCACCACCGTTCACGTATTCCAGGAGGTCGGCGAGCAGGCCCTCGACGTCCTCGGGCGGTGGCGGGACGAACGCGGCGGAGCAGGGGTTGTAGGAGCTCCCGCCGATCCAGTTCTGCTCGGTTCGGACGACGCCACCCAACGACTCGTCCCCGGCGGCCGGTGACCGGCTGCATCCGCTGTGGGTCCTGCTGGCCACGACCGGGATGCGCCGCGGCGAGGCGCTCGGCCTGCGCTGGTCCGATGTCGACCTCGACGCCGGCCGCCTACGTGTGGTCCAGACGATCATCTCCGTCCGAGGCAAAGTGACGATCGGCGAGCCCAAGACCGCCCGCGGCCGTCGTCCGATCGCGCTCGACTCGGCGACGGTGGCCGTGCTGCGTGCGCACCGTAAGCGGATGCTCGAGGAGCGCCTGCTCATCGGCGCCGACTTCGCCGACGAGTGCCTAGTGTTCCACCAGCCGGACGGCGCCTGCCTCAAGCCCGAGTCGGTCAGCTCAACGTTCCTGCGCCGGGTGACGGGGGCAGATTTGCCGAGACTGACGCTCAAGGGACTGCGCCACACGTCGGCGACGTTGGCGCTAGAGCAAGGCATTCACCCACGTGTCGTGCAAGAGAGCCTCGGTCACTCGACGATCGCCATCACCCTTGGCATCTATAGCCCCGTCGCTCCGACCCTCCACGACGAGGCTGCCGAACGGATCGCCACACTCGTCCTAGGTGGCTCCTCCGGCGGGCGATGAGTTTCTCGGCGGGCTCGGAAGTCACCGGCAATGATTCAGGCTTCACCAACATTTGAGTCGCCGAGCCCGAGCCCGAGGTCGTTGCCATGCCTGTACGCGCCCGCCACCTGTCGCTACGTGTCCCTTGGCACGACAGCGGCTGGAACGGAACGGTCTGCCAAGATCCCGCCGCAAATTGCCACTGCATCGAGTACACCAACATCGCCGCTAACCGCGACGTGGCCGTCGAGATCGGCCGAACGGGTGAATCCTTCAAGTCATTCTCGAACCCCGCTGAGCTCCCCCCTTGCGCCGATGAGTCGGGCGGCTTCATGGCTGAAGCGAAGTGGCGCATCTCCCATGAACACCCGTACAAGAACTGGACTGCGCTCGCACCCAGCCACGGGCACCTGCAGCGGACCGAATGGACCGTAGAGCCCCACACTGCGCACGCGGTGCCGTTCCGTTGGATGTCGCGCCGCGAGTTGGAGGACTTCGTGCAGCCGAGGCTTCTCTCGCCACTGCCTGCGGACGACGCACCGCCCGCGTACACGTCGGACTGGGTGTTCCATCCCGGCGTCCAGGAGCAGATCCTCGACGGGTTCTTCGGCCCGATCAGGCGCCACGAATCGCTGACGTTCTTCTATACGAAGACTCGCCAGCCGATCTTCGACGACGTCACTCGGCTGATCGTTGGGATCGGCCTCGTGAACCAGCTTGGCCCCACCCGTTACTACGACTCGTCGGACAGTACGAAGCGCCAACATCCAATCTGGCAGCGAGAGGTCAGCCATACCCTCCGCCCACACGGCGTCGGCGGCCTTCTGATCCCATTCCAGCAGTACCTGGCCCCGACCGGCGATCCGCACGAGGACGCGCGACGCCAAGCGATGGCTCGCGAACTTCGTCTGGTCCCTGAGCCAGGCCACATTCCGCAGTTCTCGTATCGCTCCGAACATGTCTCCGACGACGCGGCCATTTCGGTGCTCACGCAAGCGATTGGAGTCGTCGCCAAGATCCGCGAGCACAACATCGTGCCCGGAGACTGGGCCGCGACCGAGCTCTGGCTCAACGAGCGTCTGGCCAGCGCATGGACGATACGTGGCGAGTACCCAGGCATCGGGGCTGTCCTCGAAGCGGCCGGCCTGCCGATGGGAACCAGTCTGTGCCGTTACCTCGACGCCACCGACGCGAACTTCACGAAGGACCCGTGGCGGGTTGTCTCACGGATACTCGACGGGAGCGACGCGTCCCCGGCCCCTCAGTTCGACGGGCCGATCGAGTCGTATGCGAAGGAGTGGCTGGTCGTATCGAATGATCCGGCGCGGCTCACCTTCGCGAAGTCGCTCTCACGGATCGACCTGACGGGGAAGCAGGCGGATCGCTGGTACCAGCCGACCAAGCGACACAGGACAACGAGACGACTGATCGAGAACAAGGAGATCGTCGAGAACCCGTACTTGCTGTCCGAGTTTGATCAGGGCACCGTCACCGAAGGCCCGATCGGTTTCGCGACAGTCGATCGGGCCGTGATCGGAGACGGAACACGCAAGACCCAGATCCCGGTGAACGACGCTCGACGACATCGGGCGGCCCTCACTGACGTTCTCCGAGCCGCCGAAGCGGAGGGCGACACTCTTTACGGCGCCGACGCTGCTCGAGAGGCTGCGGCGGGTCTCCCCGTCGCGGTGCCGGTCGATATCGGGCCTACCTGGATCGAAGCGCACGTTGACGACATCGGCGGTCTCATCAACGTTGCTCCGGACCACACGTGGATCCAGCTCACCCGCCGAGCAAGCATCGGCGACCGTCTCCAGAAGACACTCGCTGCGCGCGCCAACCGTGCGTTGCCATTGGTCGTTGAGAGCTGGGGTCCGCTGCTCGAAGCGTCCGTGCGAACCAAGGACCCCGGCTTCGACCCCACACTCGCCCGCAACGCCGCCGCGCTTGCGGAGCAGGCGGCCGCCCTCGACGTCATCATCAGCCGGAAGCTCACCGTCCTCGTCGGCAGCGCCGGCACCGGCAAGACAACCGTCCTTGGCGCGCTGTCACGAAGCAGTCTGCTCAGCGGACCGATTCTGTTCCTCGCACCCACGGGCAAAGCCAGAGTCCGACTTCAGAAGGGCATCGTTGAGCCGTCAGCCGTGCAGACCGTCGCGCAGTTCCTCTGGTCGCAGGATTGCTTCGACGGCGACCGAATGGAACCGCGAATCCTCGACAAGAGCAAAGGCACGTACGACGGTCATCGAACTGTCGTAATCGACGAGGCTTCGATGCTCACCGAGGAGACCTTGCTCGCGGTCCTCGCCGCACTGTCCACTTCCGTCGACAGGGTCATCCTCGTCGGCGACCCGCATCAGCTACCTCCGATCGGACCCGGGCGACCATTCGCCGATCTTGTCGCACACCTCTCCGGCGACATCACCTTCGCAGACGATGAAGACGAGCCAGCCAAGGTCGCCCATCGCCAGGGGGCAATTGCTCGCCTTCGAACCGAGGTTCGAAACGTGTCCGGTGCAAGCAGCGACACGCTGCGGTTCGCGAACCTCTTCACCGACGACACCCGCGTTGACGCGGACGCGATCCTCGGCGACGTCATCACGGGGAAGCCACTGAACGATCTCGATGTCCTCTTCTGGACCGACGAGGCGGACCTCCACGCGACGCTTCTCCAAGTCCTCGAGTCCACGGCCGGGATCCGGGCAGGTGACACCAAGGCGTTCAACGCGAGTCTCGGGATCGTCGATGGCCCCAAGTGGCCGGAGGTTGCCGACATCGACAAGGCGGAGTCGTGGCAGATCATCACGCCCGTCCGAGGCAACACATGGGGTGTGGATGACCTCAACCAGTGGACGCAGCACAGCTGGCGGAGCGGCGAACTCCGTCAGGCTCGCCGACGAGGGAACAACTGGTCCGATCCGTTCGGTCCACAAGAGATCCTCCGACTCGACAAGGTGATGCTGACCTCGAACCAAAGGGACCGGCATGGCTGGCACGTCCCGTCCCATGCCGCCACAAACGACTACCTCGCGAATGGCGAGGTCGGTCTCTGCGCCAACGACTCCCGCACCTACGGCAAGATCAAGAAGGGCGACGTGATGGACATCATCTTCGCGGGTCGTCCGGAGCACACCTGGGGGTTCTGGCGCAACGACTTCGGGGACCCCGAGACCGGCCGAGGGATCATCGACCTCGCGTACGCGATCACGATCCACAAGTCCCAGGGCTCCGACTTCGGGACGGTGATCGTCGTACTCCCCCAGGGAACTCGGCTCGCACGGCGCGAGCTCGTGTACACCGCGCTCACGCGATCCAAGACACGACTGGTCCTACTTCTTCAAGGCGACAGCCTCGCCTCGGTGCTCGACCTACGAAACCCCGACAACTCCGACACGTTCCAGCGAAACACCAACCTGTTCCGCACCAGCGTCCGAGACATCCCCGGGCGACGCTGGGCCGAGCACCTGATCCATCGCCACACCGACGGTCAAGCGGTCAGATCGAAGTCCGAACTGATCATCTACAGCCGCTGCGTCGACCGCGGACTCGTGCCCAAGTACGAGGAGAAGGTCTTCGCCGCGAACGGCGACGGGTCATGGAAGGAACCCGACTTCACGTTCGCTGATGCCGCCGGCGACCCGATCATCCTGGAGCACCTCGGGATGCTCGACCAGACCATCTACGCCGCTGGCTGGGCGAGGAAGAAGCAGTGGTACGCGGACAACGGATACGTCGAGGGCATCAACCTCTTCACCACGAAGGAGCAAGGTGGCGGCATCAACCTCGCCGACATCGATCGAGCCCTAGACGACATCGAGGCATTGTGCTGAGACCCCGCATGTAAGGTCCGTAGGACCTGCACTGCAGCGCCGAGACACGTAGTTACGCGCGTGCCGGTAGAGATCTGGTAGAGATCGGCCTTCTCGCCGCCCTGGAATGTGGCTCTGACCAGGGAAAACGTTGTGGGCGAGGGGGGACTTGAACCCCCACGTCCTTTCGGACACAGGAACCTGAATCCTGCGCGTCTACCAAATTCCGCCACTCGCCCGAGTGGTGAGCAGACGAGCGTAGCGCCTCCCGGCCCCTGATCCAGATTCGGTTCGCCGCCGGGGAACCAGCCGGGGCGTGCCGCACGTCACACGGGCATGCGCTCCTCCGGTGCCCTCCGTCCCCGCCGGCTCGCCGCCGGCCTCCTCGCCTTCCTGCTCGCTGCCGTCGTGGCCGCGGGGTGCTCGTCGTCCGGGGTGGACGAGTCCAGCTCCAGCGACGCCGCCGCGCCGGCCGAGTTCGCCGCCGACGAGGCGGCGCCGTCCGACGGCGCCTCGGCGGGCGACGCGGCGACCGAGAGCGCGGCCGGCGGGAGCGGCAGCGGGGTCGACCCGGCCGTCGCCGCCGCCAGCGCCAACCGCGAGCTGATCCTCACCGGCAGCGTCGCGGTCGTGGTGGCGGACCTCGACCGGGCGGTGACCAGGGTGGGCCGCATCGCCACGGGGGCCGGCGGGCTGGTCTTCGGCGAGCAGACCTCGAGGACGTCCGACCCCGGCTCGGTCCTGACCCTCAAGGTCCCGCCGGCGTCGTTCGAGCGCGTCCTCGACGACGTCGCTGCGCTGGGCGAGGCCGAGGACCGCCAGATCGGCAGTGAGGACGTCACGTCTCAGGTGGTGGACCTCGACAGCCGCATCGCCACCGCCGAGGCGTCCGTCGAGCGCCTCCGGGCCCTCATCCTGCGGGCCGACGACATCGCCGACATCGCGGTGCTCGAGAGCGAGCTGCTCAACCGGGAGACCACCCTCGAGACTCTCCGCGGCCAGCGCCGGACCATCGGCGACCAGGTGGCGCTCGCCACCATCACGGTCACCCTGACGCCGACGCCCGACTCGCCCGACACCCCCCAGGACGAGCCCGACGAGCTGCCCGGCTTCCTCGACGCCTTCCGGGGCGGCTGGGACGCCCTGGTCAAGGTGGCCACCGTCGTGGGTCTGGTCCTGTTCGCATTGCTGCCCTGGCTGCCGCTCGTGCTGGTGGTGTGGGCCGCCGCCCACGTCGCTCGCCGCTGGTACCGCCGCCGCCACCCCGCCGGCGCCGGCGGCTCCGGCTCGGGCCCCGCCGGCGGTGGGTTCCCCCCGCCGCCCCCGTCCGCTCCCGCCCCGCCGGCGCCCCCTGCGCCCGAGGAGCCGCAGCGGGCCCCCGTCAGCGCCGGTGCGGGGTCCGACCGGTGAGCAGTCGGCATCGGGTGGCGGGGTCAGAAGTGGTCGGGCTGGGGGCTGAACTCGTCCCAGGTGTCGTCGTCGCCACGGTCGACCGGTCCCGGCCCACCGGCGAGCGCCACCGGGTCGGACGGGCCGGAGGCCGCGTCCCGGCCACCGAGATCGCCGGTGAGCTCGGTTCCCGTCGGCCCCGCGCCACCGGTCTCGGGGCCCGCGTCGGCCCGCCGCCCACGGCCCGCAGGCGCCAGCAGCGCGACGGCAAGGGCGGTGGTCAGCGGCACCGCGGCCACGAGGCCGATGCTCCCGACGAGGGTGCGGACGATCTCGGCCGCCACCACCTCGCCGGTCAGCACCCGGGAGAGCGGCTGGTTCGACTGGGAGAAGAGCAGCAGCAGCGGCAGCGAGGCACCGGCGTACGCCAGCACGAGGGTGTTGACGGTGGACGAGATGTGGTCGCGGCCGATACGGAGCGCGGAGCGGAAGACGGTGCGGCGCGGGTCGTCGGGCCGGGCGGCGCGCAGTTCCCAGACCGCGGACACCTGGGTGATGGTGACGTCGTCGAGCACGCCGAGGGCACCGATGACGAGCCCGGCCAGGAGCAGGCCCTCGAAGTCGACGGTCCCGGCGCTGAGCCGGAGCAAGGCGCTCTCCTCCGACGCGAGGCCGGTGAGGCCGGTCGCGTCGATGAACACGAGGCCGAGCACGCCCACCAGCACGAGGCTGCCCAGCGTTCCGGCGAGGGCGATCGACGACGGCACGTTCACGCCGTGGGTCACGTAGATGGCCACGAAGGCGATGGCCGACGCGCTCACCAGGGCCAGCGGCAGCGGGGCCACACCGTCGAGGAGCGCCGGCATCAGGTACCAGGCGAGGAAGGCCACGGCACCGCCCGCGGCGGCGAGCGCCCGGACGCCCTGCCACCGCCCGAGGGCGATCACCGCCACCACGAAGAGCGCCACCAGGAGCAGGAGGGGCCGGTCCCGCTGGAAGTCCACGAACGCGTACTCGGCGCCTTCCGGCGCGCCGGGGGTGCGGGCCACCACCACCCGGTCGCCGGTGCGCAGCTCGACGCCCCCGGTCGCCACGGCCTGCTGGAACGTGGCGCGGTCGCCGGCGGTGCGCCCGCTTGTCACCTCGATGTCGTACTCGAAGCAGTCGATGTCGTCGTCGGGCAGGGTGCCCGCGCACGGCTGGAGGGAGAAGCCGACGATGGTGGCGTCGGCCTGCTCGACGTCGAACGGAGTGCCGTCGGTGGGGTCCGTCCGGTCCGCGGGACGCAGCAGCACGAGCCCGACGACGGTGGCGATCGCCAGAACGACGATGGTGACGCGCAGCGTGTGCCCCGCTCGGCCATCGACGGTCACCGAGGTGTCGGCGTGGTGCCCTGTCATCTCCTGGCGCTCCCGGTGGCGGCTCGGATCCTCCGAGTCTCCTCGACGGCGCCGCACCGACGGTCGATGCCCGCCCTGCCGGGGGCCACAGCACGAGGCGCCGACGGCCCGCCGTCGCACGAGGGTCAGTCGCTATCGTGACGCCCGTGGTGATCAAGGCCTTCGAGAACCGTCTCGAGCGCATGGTGGAGGGGACCTTCGCCCGGGCCTTCAAGAGCGGGCTGCGCCCGGTCGAGCTCGGCCGCCGCCTCACGCGCGAGATGGACGCCGACCGCTCGGTCGACGTCAGCGGCACCACCATCGTCCCCAACCAGTTCACCGTGTGGCTCAGCGCGGCCGACATCGAGCGGTTCGCGTCGATGTCCGACCGCCTCGAGTCCGAGCTCTGCGAGGCCGCCCGCGAGCACGCCCGGGACGAGCGCTACCGCTTCGTCGGGCCGGTCAAGGTGACCTTGGTCGAGTCCGACCGTCTCCGGGCGGGCACGTTCTCCATCGACGCCGAGTTGGCCGAGGGCGAGGGCGGCATCGGCGCCGGCTCGCTCATCCTCCCCACCCGCCAGCGGGTGCCCCTGGGCGAGCACGCCCTCAGCATCGGGCGGCTGCCCGAGTGCAACATCACCCTCAACGACCCCAACGTCAGCCGTCACCACGCCGAGATCCGCCCCCAGGGCAACGGCTTCGTCATCGTCGACCTCGGCTCGACCAACGGCGTGAAGGTGAACGGGGTGCGGGTGGCGCAGCAGGCCCTCGCCGACGGTGACCAGATCACCATCGGCAACACCCGGATGCAGTTCGAAGCGTCCTGAAGGTCCGGGCGTCCGCTCCGCTGTGGGTCGGGGTAGAGACCTTCCCCACCGACGTCGCGACGGATCGCGGCGCGCCCAACCCCGTCGACGGCAGGCTCACCAGTAGGCTCGGTTTCCAGTGTCGGAGCAACTCCTCACGATCCTCAAGCTGTGCCTGCTGGTGCTCTTGTACCTGTTCTTCCTGCGCGTCCTCCGGGCCGTGTGGGCCGAGCTGCGGGCACCGGTGGCCACGGCGGCGCCCGCAGGGGCCCCGGTGTCGAACCGCACGACGCGCGAGGCCGCCCGCTCGGCGGGTGGCGGCGCCGCCCGGACGTCCCGCCGTGGCGGCACGCCCAAGAACCTGCGGGTCGTCGAGCCCGCGGCCCAGAAGGGCCGCACCTTCCCCCTCGGTGACGAGATCACCGTGGGTCGGGCGGCGGGGTGCTCGGTCACGCTCGACGACACCTACGTCAGCCAGATCCACTCGCGGGTGTTCACCCGGGACGGGAAGATCTTCGTGGAAGACCTCGGATCCACCAACGGCACCTATCTCAACCGCGCGAAGGTCCAGGGACCCATGGTCATGCAGAAGGGCGACCGTCTCCAGGTGGGCAGCACCGTGATGGAGCTCGCGTGAGGGCGAGGGACGAGGCCGTGGCCCGAGCGGCCCGGCGAGGAACGAGCCAGGAGCGGGAGAGATGACGACGTTCCGGGCCGGCGGGGTCACCGACACGGGGCGGGCGCGTGCGGTCAACCAGGACAGCCTGCTCGTGCTCGACGGCCGCCTCTACGCCGTCGCCGACGGCATGGGTGGCCACCGCGGCGGCGAGGTGGCGTCGGCCCTGGCCCTCGAGTCCCTCGCCGGCGACCTCGGCGAGGCCAGCACCGCCGCCCTCGTCGCCGGCGTCACCCGGGCCAACCACGCCGTCTACACGCGCTCCAGCCAGGACCCCGAGCTGCGGGGGATGGGCACCACGCTCATCGCCCTCGCGCTGGTCCTGGGCGCGGACGGCGGCGAGCGCCTCGCCATGGCCAACGTCGGCGACTCGCGGGCCTACCGGTTCCGCGACGGCCAACTCGAGCAGATGACCGAGGACCACAGCCTCGTCGAGAGCCTCGTCCGCCAGGGCCGCATCACCGCCGAGGAGGCGGTCACCCACCCGCAGCGCAACATCATCACCCGGGCCCTCGGGGTCGACCCCCAGGTCGAGGTGGACTCCTGGGAGCTGCCGGCCGTCCCCGGCGACCGCTTCCTGCTGTGCAGCGACGGGCTCTTCAACGAGGTCGAGCCCGACACCATCGCCGCCGTCCTCGCCGAGCGCGACGACCCCGAAGACTGCGCCACCGAGCTCGTCCGCCTCGCCAACGAGGGCGGCGGGCGCGACAACATCACCTGCGTCATCGTCGACGTGCTCGACGGGCCGGGCCGCCCCGACGAGCCCGTCGCACGCGTGGGCGTCGCGTCCGAGCCCGACCTCGGCGCCTACGGCCCCGCGACGGCGCCGACGCCGGCGGTCTCGGTGTTCGGCGATGCGCCACCGGTCCCGCCGCCGCCGCCCGTGCCGCCGCCACCCCCCATCCCCCCCATCCCTCCCCCGTCCGAGGCGGTGGACGTCACCGGCTTCGTCGAGCTGCCCGAGGGCGGGTCGCCCGGCGACGGGGCGCCGGCGCTCATCGGGGCGCTGCCCGACCACCTCCCCGACGACGAACCCGGCGGCTCACCGCCGAAGCACCGCCGCACCCGCCGCTTCACGTGGCGGGTGCTCATCTTCGTGGTGGCACTCCTGGCCCTCGCCGCCACCGTGGTGGGCGCGCTCGTGTACTACGGCCGCAACACGTACTACGTGGCCTTCAACGGCCAGGACGAGGTCACCATCTTCAAGGGCCGGCCCGGTGGCTTCCTGATCTTCGATCCGACGGTGGCGCGGGTCACCGCCATCTCGGCGGACGACCTGAAGGAGACGGCGGTCGACCGGGTGCGGGCCGAAGCCGACCAGGCCACCCTCGACGACGCCGAGGCGTTCGTGGCCAACCTGTGCGGCACGCTGAAGGCGGGCGCCGAGCCCACCGAGTGCGCGTCGGGCCAGAGCCCCGAGGCGTCCAGCGGAACGGGCGGCTCCGACGGGACGGGCACGTCGACGGGATCGCCCAACACCACCAAGCCGTCATGATCGGCGCCCACCGGCGCACCACCGAGCTCGGCCTGATCGTCCTGGCGGTGATCGTGGTCGGTGCCGCGTACACGCTGGCCAGTCTCGGCACCGAGGCCTCCATCCCGGCCAACGTGGTGCCGTTCCTGCTCGTGATCTTCGGCCTGCTCATCGGCGCCCACATCGCGGTGCGCAAGCTCGCCCCCCTGGCCGACGGCATCCTCTTGCCCCTCGCCGCGCTGCTCAACGGCCTGGGGTACGTGTGGATCGCCCGCCTCGACAAGGACCTGGCCGCCCTCCAGGCCACCTGGACCGCGCTCGGCATCCTCGGCTTCGTCCTCACCCTGCTGTTCGTGCGGCGCATGCGCGACCTCGACACGCCCTACACGCTGATGGTGGTCGGCGTCGGGCTGCTCCTCCTGCCGCTCGTGCCCGGCGTGGGGCGCACGATCAACGGGGCCCGGATCTGGGTGGCCCTCGGCCCGGTCAGCTTCCAGCCCGGCGAGTTCGCCAAGATCGCCCTCGCCATCTCCTTCGCGGCCTACCTGGTGCGCAAGCGCGAGGTGCTCTCCATGGCCACCTTCAAGATCGGGCCCTTCGCCTTCCCCGAACCGCGCGACCTCGGCCCGGTGATGCTGGCGTGGGGGTTCTCGCTGCTGGTCATGTTCTTCGAGAAGGACCTCGGCTCGTCGCTGCTGTTCTTCGCCCTGTTCATCACCATGGTCTGGATCGCCACCCAGCGGGCCACGTACCTCGTGCTCGGGACGATCCTGTTCTCGGCCGGAGCGTTCTTCGCGTGGCGCACGTTCGACCACGTCCAGACCCGCGTCACCATCTGGCTGAACCCCTGGGACGACCCTGCGGACAAGGGCTTCCAGGTGATCCAGGGCTGGTTCTCGTTGGCCGCGGGCGGCGTCACCGGCAAGGGGCCGGGCCTCGGCCAGCCGGGGCTGATCCCCGCTGCCGACACGGACTTCATCTTCGCCGCCATCGGCGAGGAGCTCGGCCTGCTGGGCGGCTCGCTCATCCTCGTGGCCTTCGTGCTCATGGTCGGCGCCGGCCTGCGCATCGCCCTCACCACGGACCGCGAGTTCGACAAGCTGCTGGCCGCGGGCCTCACCACGCTGCTCGGCATCCAGGCCTTCATCATCATCGGCGGCGTCACCCGCCTGCTGCCCCTCACCGGCGTCACCCTGCCCTTCATCAGCTACGGCGGTTCGTCCCTCGTGGCCAACTACGTGCTGCTGGCGTTGCTGTTGCGCATCTCCGACGACTCGACCCGTCGCATCAACGAGGGCGCGGCCGCGTGAGTCCGGCGATCGGCTTGGCTGGAGTGCGCTCATGACCCTCCGCCTCCCATGACCCTCCGCCTCCAATGAACAAGCGCATCCGCCGCCTCGGCATCTTCCTGCTGGCCTGCTACATCGCCCTGTTCGCGATGTTGAACTACATCCAGGTGCTCGAGGCCGACTCGCTGAACAACAACGAGTTCAACGCCCGCGGCACCCTCGAGACGCTGCGCCAGCCGCGGGGGACCATCGAGACCGCCGACGGGGTCGTGGTGGCCCGCTCGGTGCCGAGCAACGACCGCTTCGAGTTCCAGCGGGAGTACCCCGAGGGCGACCTGTTCGGCCACATCACCGGCTTCTTCCCCATCAACGGCCGGGCCACCGGCGTCGAGCGGGAGTACAACGAGCAGCTCGCAGGTCAGACCTTCGAGCAGGAGCTGCGCTCGTTCGCCGACCTGTTCGTCGACCGCGAGCGCACCGGCAACGTCACCCTCACCCTGCGCGACGACGTGCAGCGGGTGGCCCGCGACCAGCTCGGCCAGCGGCGGGGATCCGTCGTCGTCCTCGACGTCGACACGGGCGGCATCGTGGCCATGTGGAGCTACCCGTCCTACGACCCAAACCCGCTCAGCAGCCACGACGGTGAGGAGGCCCGGGCGGCGTTCAACTTCCTGGACCCGGCCAGCGGCACCTCGCCGCTGCGGGCGTCGTCGTACCAGAACGTCTTCTTCCCCGGCTCCACGTTCAAGATCGTGACGGGGTCAACCGGCGTCCAGAGCGGGCTGGTGACGCCCGAGGAGCCGAGCTACCCGGTCGAGTCGTCCTACACGCCGCCGCAGACCACCCGTCCGCTGTCCAACTTCGGCGGCAGCAGTTGCGGCGGCACCCTCTTCGCGATCACCGCGGTGTCGTGCAACACGGCCTTCGCCCGCATGGGCGTCGAGACCCTCGGGCCAGATCGCATGGTCGACGGGGCGGCCGCTTTCGGCTTCAACCAGGTGCCCCCGATCGACCTGCCGGGCGCGGTCGAGTCCCGCTTCCCCGTGGATTTCGCCGACAACCTGCCGGCGCTGGCCCAGGCCTCGATCGGCCAGAACGACGTGTCGTCCACCCCCCTCCAGATGGCGCTGGTGGCGGCTGCGGTGGCCAACGACGGCGTGATGATGGCCCCCCACGTGATGAAGGAGATCCGCGACGGCGAGGGGGCGGTCGTCGACGACGAGCCCATCGACGCGTGGAAGCAGCCCATCAGCCCCGAGACCGCCGCCACCATGCGCCAGGCCATGCTGGGCGTCGTCGCCGACGGCACCCTTTCCGGCGCCGCGCAGATCCCCGGCTTCGAGGTCGGCGGCAAGAGCGGTACGGCCCAGACCGGGAACAACACCTCGCATACGTGGGTGATCGAGTTCGTGGGGCCGCCCGGGCAGAAGCCGGAGTACGCCATCGCCGTGATCGTCGAGAACCAGCCCGGCGTCAGCGAGAACACCGGCGGCCGGGTGGCGGCCCCCATCGCCCGGGCCGTCCTCGAGCAGGCCCTCCAGGGGCCCGCCGGCTGAGCCCCGGCCCCACCTGGCGGGCGGGATGACTACGGGCGGGAGGTGACCCCTCGGTAACCTGTCGCCCGTGAGTGAGTCCGGCGGGTTGCCCGTCTTCAACGGGCGCTACCAGCTGCACCGCCAACTCGGCCGGGGCGGCATGGCCGTCGTGTACCTGGCCCACGACCAGTTGCTCGACCGGCCCGTCGCGGTGAAGGTGCTCAACGCTGACTTCGCCGGCGACCCCACCTTCGTCGAGCGCTTCCGCCGTGAGGCCCAGGCCGCCGCCAACCTCAACCACCCGAACATCGTCGCGGTGTTCGACTGGGGCGAGGAGGACGGCACCTACTACATCGTGATGGAGTACATCGAGGGCCGGCCCCTCGACGAGATCCTCGCCGGGGAGGGCCCGCTCCATCCCGATCGGGCGGCCGACATCGCCACCGACATCGCCGCCGCCCTGGCCCTCGCCCACCGCAACGGCGTCGTCCACCGCGACATCAAGCCGGGCAACGTGATGATCGCCCAGCCCAGCGGACAGGTGAAGGTCACGGACTTCGGCATCGCCAAAGCCATCGGCGGCGACACCGAGCTCACCCAGGTGGGCACCGTCATGGGCACCGCCACCTACTTCTCTCCCGAGCAGGCCCAGGGCAAGCGACTCGATCCCCGCAGCGACCTGTACTCGCTCGGTGTCGTGCTCTACGAGATGACGGTCGGCCGGCCCCCGTTCACGGGTGAGACGCCGGTGGCCATCGCCTACCAGCACGTGCAGGAGCAGCCCCCGCCGCCGCGGTCGATGAACCCCGCCATCCCGGTCGCGCTCGAGGCCATCACCCTCAAGCTCCTCGCCAAGGACCCCGTCCTGCGGTATCCGTCCGCCGAGGACCTGCGCTCGGACCTGCGCCGCTTCCGTGAGGGTGCCCAGCTGCCGGCGGCGGCGCCCGTGGCCACCGCGGTGGCCGCGCCGGTGCCGAGCTACGCCGATTCCGCTCGCTTCCCGGTCGACGAGGTGCCCGACCCGCCCCGCCGCACCGGCATCTTCCTCTTCTTCCTCGTCATCCTGCTGGGCGCGCTGGGCTTCGGTCTCTGGTTCTTCGCCGACCAGCTCGGCGTGTTCGACCCCGAGACGGTGGCCGAGGTCACGGTGCCGGACCTGCGCAACCGCCCGGTCGCCGACGCCGAGGCCCTGCTCGACCAGCGCAAGCTGGAGAGCGCCCGCGAGACGACCCAGGACTGCGACGTGGCCCCCGGGACGGTCACGGCCCAGGCCCCCGCCCCGGCCACCAAGGTGGACGAGGGCTCGACGGTGACCCTCACGGTCTGCGAGAGCACCGCCGACGTCACCCTCCCGAACGTCGTCGGTCAGCTCGAGGCCGACGCCCGGGGCCTGCTCGAAGGCCTCGGCCTCGTCGTGTCGGTCACCCGTCAGGCGGGGACCGTCGAGGACGAGGGCAAGGTGGTCAGCCAGGCGCCGCCGGCCGACACCGCCGTGTCGCCCGGCAGCATCGTCACCATCGTGGTGTCGCAGGGCGTGACCACCACGACGTCACCGCCGGTCACGGTCCCGCCGACGCCCCAGACGACCGCACCCGACCCGGTCACCGTCACCGTCGCCCCGTAGGGCCGCTGGCCCTCAGGCGGGGGCGGGGATGCGGGCCAGGAAGTTGGCGATGAGCTCGTGCCCCGAGTGGGTGAGGATGGACTCGGGGTGGAACTGCACGCCCTCGACGTCGAGCTCGCGGTGGCGCAGGCCCATGACGATGCCGTCGCTCGTCTCGGCGGTGATCTCGAGCACGTCGGGCACCGAGGCGCGGTCGACCACGAGCGAGTGGTAGCGGGTGGCCTCGAGGGGGCTGGGCAGGCCGGCGAACACGCCGGCGCCGGTGTGGAGGATGGCGGAGGTCTTGCCGTGCATGATCTCGGGGGCCCGCACGACGTCACCGCCGTAGATCTGGCCGATGCACTGGTGGCCGAGGCACACGCCGAGCACGGGGCGCCGGCCGGCGAAGTGCTCGATCACCTCGTTGGAGAGCCCGGCATCCTCGGGACGGCCCGGTCCGGGGCTGATGAGCACGGCGTCCGGCTCGAGGGCTTCGGCCTCGTCGAGGGTGAGGGCGTCCGATCGGTGCACGAGCGGTTCGGCGCCGGCCTCGCCCAGGTACTGGACGAGGTTGTAGACGAACGAGTCGAAGTTGTCGATGACCAGCACCCGTGCTCCCACGGGCCGGAGCGTACCGGCGCCGCTCAGGCGCTCCGCCATCCATTCCCGGCCCGGTTACGATGCCCGCCATGGCCAAGCCCGCCAAGCGCAAGGTGTCCTCCGGCTCGGGTTCGGGTGGTCGCGTCACGCCGAAGGGCGGCGCGTCGGGGGTGGCCAAGGCGAGCGCCTCGGGCAACCCCAAGGCCACGTCGTCGCGTACCACCCCGTCGCCCACCAGCCGCTACACCCCCCCGGTGCCGAGCGAGTACAAGGTGAGCCCGCGCTGGGTCCCGATCCTCATGTTCACGCTGCTCGGTGCCGGCATGGTGATGATCTTCTGCAACTACCTGGGCCTGGTGCCCGGGGGCACGAGCAACTGGTACCTGCTCGGGGGCCTCGGCCTCATCCTCGGCGGGATCATCACCGCCACGCAGTACCACTGACGGGCGGCGCACCCGCAGACGGCCGGCGTGCCCGGCCGCGCGTCGACTGTTTCGGGCAGATCACGTCGAGGTGGACGGGAAGTTACATCGGTGTGAGTCTCCCCAGAGTTGTCCACAGGCTGTGGGAATCCCCAAGTCCTTGTGGATTCTGTGGATAACTCGAGTGGGGCGGTCGGCCCGGCATCGCGGCGTTGCCGGGGGCCATTGGGTAGGTTGCGAGCGAGCTCCCCGGAGGTTCCATGCCCGACCCCGCCCGTCCTGCCGACGTCGACGTGCCCGAGACCGGCGATCCCGCCGGCCCGGCCGCCCGTCCTGACCTCGTGGCCGTCTCGGACGCCCGCCCCGGGCGCGAGGGTGCCACGGCGCAGGCGTCCGCCGCCGACGACGACGGAGGGACCACCGGTGCCGGTCGCGGCGAGCGGCCCGGCGGTGGCTCCCGCCGGGACCGCAAGGACCGGCGCGACGCGCTGGCCGCGGCCGTCCGTGAGCAGGCTCGCGGTGCCAGTCGTTCGCTGGCCGATCTCAGCGCGAAGGTGGCAGGGTCCCGGCGGGGCATGGCCCACCAGACCGCCGACCAGGCGCGCTTGCGCACCCAGCTCAGCCTCTTCGCCCGCGAGCTCGAGGCGCTCACCGCTCGCACCCGGTCGGCCGACGCCCCGTGGGCGGTGGCGGCCGAGTCGCTGCTGGCCGATGCCACCCAGGCGTTCGTCGCCGGCGAGCTGGCCGAGAGCTACCGCCTCCTGAGCGCCGCCCGCCGCCAGTCCTACGACGGCCGGGGGCGCGACGAGCTGGGCCTCGAGGCGGCCGCCATCGAGGACGCGGCGCGGGCCCACCTGCCCGAGGCCGAGGCCAGCCGCCTGGCCAAGCAGCTCGGTGCCCTCAAGCCGTCGGACCGGCTCGAGAAGGTGCGCCTGCACCTCGCCGCCGCCCGTGAGCAGGTCGACGAGGCCGCCATCGCCCACGACGAGCGGGCCCGCGTGGCCGCGCGCGGGCTGTTCCACATCGGCGTCCTGTTGGCCGCGCTCATCGCCGGCGGCGCGGTGGCGGCGTGGCTGGCCACCTCCCTGGCCGACGAGGGCGAGGCCCTCCGCAACCTCGACAACTATCTCACCATCTGCGCCCTGGGCGGCCTCGGGGTGGCCCTCAGCCTGCTGCTCCCTTGGCGGCGGGCGACCGGCCGGGCCGCGGTGGTCGACTTCCTCCACCCGCTCGACGTCACCTTCCTGCGCCTCGTCCTGGGCATCGGGGTGGCGGTGGCGGTGGTCACCGTGTTGCAGTCCGACCTCCAGGCCGGCCTCGATCTCGGAGGCGTGAAGGCCTACCCCTGGGCCATCGCCGCCGGCTTCAGCGAGCGGCTCCTCGATCGCCGGATGGCCATGGCCGACGCCGAGGTCGACGCCCCCTGATCCCGGGGGTCAGTCCTGGAAGTCGGCCAGGTAGCCCATGCCCTTGGTGACGTAGGCGACGGTGGCAGCGTCCCAGGCCGAATTCTGCGCCGACGTGGGCCCGGCGAAGTACGACGCCAGCGCCTCGGCCCAGCTGCCGTCGCTGCCTTCGAGCAGGTACTGGAAGTAGGCCGCCGAGAGCTGGATGTTGTCCGACGGGTCGGTGGGGTCCAGGTCGGCTCCGTCGAGGAGCGTGTCGTTGATGTACTGCGTGGTGCTCGGGAGCAGCTGGCCGATGCCCACGGCGCCGTCCGAGCTGACCGCGGAGTTGTCCCAGGCGGACTCCTGCCACAGGTCGGCCTGGAGCAGGACGGCGGGCACGTCGTACTCGGCGGCCCACTTCTCGAAGGTGGACCGCAGGGCGAGGAGGTCGTCGTTGCCCTCGAGCCCTTGGGGGTAGGAGCCGCTCGGCTCGGGCAGGGGCACGGTGAGCCGGGTGCCGGGCGCGAGCGAGCTGGTGGACGTGAGGTCGTTCGCCTGTTCGAGGGCGTCGGCGGTGACGGCGTGCATGGTGGCGACCGACGAGATGGTGTCCCCGCTGCGCACGACGTAGACGTCGGTGTCGTACGGGGTGGAGGCGTCGGCCGAGCCTCCGAGCTTGGACCACGCCACCCACCCGAGCAGGACGACGGTGACCACCGAAGCGACCGCCACGGCGACGTGGGACGGCCCCACCCGACGCCCACCGGCGCCGGAGCGGTCGTCGTCGAGGTCGCGGAGCTCGTCGCGGCCGTTGCGGGCCGCGGGGCCGGCCACTAGCGCAGGTCCTTCCCGAGGCACGTGCTAGTGGCGGCGCTGTCGAGGTACTCGCCCCAGCAGGGGATCTCGGCGAAGCCGTGGCGCAGGTAGAGGGCCATCGCCGAATTCTGGCGGTTGCCCGTCTCGAGGACGAGGCGGTGGCAGCCGAGGCCGCGGGCCGTGGCCTCGAGCGACTGGAGGATCATCCCGCCGACGTGGCGGCCGCGCTGGTCGGGCCGCACGAACATGCGCTTGATCTCGGCCACGCCGGTCTCGATGACCCGCACCGCGCCGCAACCGACGGCCTGCTCGCCGTCCCAGGCGACGAGGAACTCGTCGGCGGTGGGCAACGAGAAGTGGTTGGCGCCCGGCTCGGGATACATCTCGTCGAGCTCGGCGTTCAGCTCGCCGATGAGCTCGAGGACGACCGGCTCGTCGAGGGAGTGGGCGCGCAGCACCACGTGGGGCTGGTCGACGGTCACCGGTCGTCGCTCACCGGTCGTCGCTCACAGGTCATCGACGGGGGTGACGAGGATCATGTCCTCGAGGCAGTGGCGGGGCGGTTCGGGCATCTGGTCGTTGGCCGCGGTCATGCGCACCTCGGTGCCGCAGACGTCGCAGCGGTACTGGAGCTTCACCTTTCGCAGCTCGCCGGGCGGCGGCGGCTCGGGGATGGGCCGGGCGAAGGACCCGAGCACGGCCTTGCCGGCGCGCCAGATCGCGTAGGCGAAGGCGATGGCGATGGCCACCCGGACGATCGAGCCGGCATCCATGGTGGCTCCAGTCTCGCCCGTGGGGCACGTCGCCCCAACTCACGGCCCGGGGCCGTGACGTCCGGAAGCCGGTCGGAACGCGCTCGAGGCAACGGCGCTGGCGCACCGTTGCCTCGAGGTCGCGGGATCCGCCGTCACCGGCGGAGGTCAGGCGCTGGCGGGGCTCAGATGCGCTCGATGATGGTGGCGTTGGCCATGCCGCCGCCCTCGCACATCGTCTGGAGGCCGTAGCGGCCGCCGGTGCGCTCGAGCTCGTTGAGCAGGGTCGCCATGAGCTTGGCGCCCGAGCACCCGAGCGGGTGGCCGAGGGCGATGGCGCCGCCGTTCACGTTCACCTTGGACATGTCCGGGTGGAGCTCCTTCTCCCACGCCAGCACGACCGAGGCGAAGGCCTCGTTGATCTCGGTGAGGTCGATGTCGTCCATGGTGAGGCCGGCCCGCTCGAGCACCTTGTGGGTGGCCGGGATGGGGCCGGTCAGCATGGTGATCGGGTCGACGCCGGCGAGGGCGAAGGTGTGGAAGCGGGCCCGCGGCGTGAGGCCGAGCTCGTTCGCCTTCTCCTCGCTCATGATCAGCACGGCGGCGGCGCCGTCGGTGATCTGGGAGGAGTTGCCGGCGGTGACGACGCCGTCCTCCTTGAAGGCGGGCTTGAGGTTGGCGAGGGTCTCGACCGTGGTGCCCTCGCGGATGCCCTCGTCGGCGCTGACGACTTCGTCGGTCTCGATGAGCTTGCCCGTCTCCTTGTCGATGGGCTTGGCCTGCACCGGGATGATCTCGTTGTCGAAGCGACCCTCGTCGCGGGCCTGGGCGGCGCGGCGCTGCGACTCGGCCGAGTAGGTGTCGAGGTCCTCACGGCTGAGGCCCCACTTCTCGGCGATGAGCTCGGCGGAGATGCCCTGGGGGACGATGCCGCCGACCTTGTCGTAGCGGGCCGTCATCTCGGGGCCGAAGGGGAAGCCGACGTTGGCGACCATGGCGGACGCGCCCATGGGGACCATGGACATGACCTCGACGCCGGCGGCGACCACGATGTCGTAGGCGCCGGCCATGACGCCTTGGGCGCCGAAGTGGGCCGACTGCTGCGACGACCCGCACTGGCGATCGATCGAGGTGGAGGGAACGGTCTCGGGCCAGCCGGCGGCGAGCACGGCGTTGCGCCCGACGTTGAGGCTCTGGGCCCCGACCTGCATGACGCAGCCCATGATCACGTCGTCGACGAGACCGGGGTCGAGGTCGTTGCGCTCGACGAGGGCGTTGAGGACCACGGCGCTCAGATCGGCCGGGTGCCAGCCGGAGAGCTTGCCGTTGCGCTTGCCGCCGGGGGTCCGGACGGCGTCGACGATCACTGCGGTAGCCACGGTGTTGGCTCCTTCCTCCCGGGTCTGGGACCCGAACTTGACTGTGCGGTCAAGATAGTGCGTCTACGCCGGATGCGGCCCGGGGCGTCCCCGGCGGGCCGCGCTTCACACCGAGAGCGGCCATTATCGTCACTCTGAGTGCACATCTTTAGGCACGCTGTGGAAAAACCGGCTACAAAGGTGTCCCATCAGTCAAGCTGGCACCAGGGAGGGGCAACTGATGACCGTGACGGACCAGGAGATCCACGCCGCGGCCGAGGGCCAGACCGTCTCGTCGGCGTTCCTGAGCACCATCAGGGCGCACGGCGATCTGGTCGCTCTCCGCGAGAGGGTCGGCGATGGCTGGGTCGAGACCACCTACGCCGAGTACGGCGAGCAGGTGGCGCGCGTCGCCGCCGGCCTCGGTGCACTGGGCGTGGGGGACGGCACACGCATCGTGGTCATGATGCGCAACATCCCGCGCTTCCACGTGGTCGACATGGCCGCCTACTTCTGTGGGGCCACCCCGATCTCGATCTACAACTCGTCCTCGCCGGAGCAGGTGGCCTACCTCACCGGCCACTGCGGGGCGACGGTCGCCGTCGTCGAGGACATCGGGTTCCTGGAGCGCTTCTTGAAGGTGCGCGACGAGCTGCCCGACCTGGAGCACCTCATCGTCCTCGACGACCCCGACGGGCTCGCGGGGCCTGACGTCCACACCTTCGACTCCCTGCTCGCCCACGAGCCCGTCGACCTCGACGCGGCCGCCACCATCGCCACGCCCGACCACCTCGCCACCCTCATCTACACCTCGGGCACCACGGGGCCGCCGAAGGGCGTGATGCTCACCCACCGCAACATCGCCTGGACGGTGGAGAGCCTCCGGCGCACGCTCGAGCTGGACAGCTACCTGGGCAAGCGCATCGTCTCGTACCTGCCGATGGCCCACATCGCCGAGCGCATGACGAGCCACTACCAGCCGGCGTGGCTGGGCTACGAGGTCACGTCGTGCCCCGATCCGGGCCAGATCGCGGCCTACGCCCGTGAGGTGCGTCCGAACGTGATGTTCGGCGTGCCCCGGGTCTGGGAGAAGATCCACGCCGGCGTGGTCGGCGCGCTGGCCGCCGACCCGGACAAGGCCAAGCAGTTCGACGACGCCGTCGAGGCGGCCAAGCCCATCGTCGACGCCATGGCCTGGGGCCGGGCCACCGAGGAGCAGGAGCAGACGTACGCCTTCCTCGACGAGGTGGCCTTCAAGGGCGTGCGCGGCCTGGTGGGCCTCGACGAGCTCGACATCGCCATCACGGGTGCCGCTCCCATCCCCGCCGAGCTGCTGGCCTGGTTCCGGGCCATCGGCGTGCCCCTCGCCGAGATCTACGGCATGTCCGAGTCCTCCGGCCCGATGACGTTCGCGGCCAACAAGGTGAAGGCCGGCAGCGTCGGCCCCGCCATCCCCGGGTGCGAAGTGAAGCTGGCCGAGGAGGACAACGAGATCATCTGCCGGGGCGGCAACGTCTTCCAGGGCTACCTGAACGAGCCCGAGAAGACGGCCGACGCCCTCGACGAGGACGGTTGGCTGCACTCCGGCGACATCGGCACCGTCGACGAGGACGGCTACTTCACCATCGTCGACCGCAAGAAGGAGCTGATCGTCACCGCCGGCGGCAAGAACATCAGCCCCGCGAACCTCGAGGCGGCGCTGAAGATGATCCCGCTCGTCGGCCAGGCCTGCGCCATCGGCGACCGCCGGCCCTTCGTCTCGGCGCTCGTGGTCCTCGATCCCGACACCGCACCGGCGTGGGCGCGCAGTCAGGACATCGAGTTCGACACCATCGCCGACCTCGCCGCCAATCCCGACGTCCAGGCCGAGGTCGACCGTGGCCTCAGGGATGTCATGGCCCAGTTCAACAACGCCGAGCGCGTCAAGAAGATCACGATCCTCGCCGAGGAGTGGCTCCCCGACTCGGAGGAGCTGACGCCGACCAGCAAGCTCAAGCGCCGCGGCATCCACTCCAAGTACGCCGAAGAGATCGACTCCCTCTATGCCTGACGTAGCGACTCGCCGGTCGAGTCTCGGGGATCGGTTCCGAGCCACACGAACAGAGGAATCGGCGTGAAGGATCTCGCTCCCACCATCCACCGGCAGCGGATGGTCATCGAAGGCCACGTCGAGTCTCCGATCGCTGCCGCCACGATCAGGACCTACCTTGCCCAGCTCTCCGACGTGCTTGGCATGACGACGCTTCTGGACCCTGTCACCCACCAGTCGGACCGATACGGCTGGGCGGGCTGGATTCATTGGGAGACGTCGGGCGCTCACTTCTACGCGTGGGACGAACCCCGACCGTTCTTCAGTGTCGACATCTACACGTGCAAGGAGTTCGATCCACTCGAGGCGGCGCGGTTTACCGCGGCGTACTTTGGAGCGACTGATCTCGAGTTCGACGAGTTTCCTTCAACTGCTCGAGATCCCTATCTGCGTCATGACGATGTCCAGCGCATGACGGAGCTTTTCCTGGCTGTACAGGACCGATCGGACCGGGACGAGCGACCGTTCGGAACGTACCTCATCAACGGGCAGAGTGTCTTCGCCGATATCGGGAGGTACACGGAGCTGCAGGTCTTCTCCGAGTTCTTTGGCAATGATGCTGCCCTCATGGCCAATGAGTATGACCCGTATGACGACGCTTCGACTCACATCGTCGTCATCGACCATGAACGGTCGATGCCCGCTGGCAGCACACGACTCATTCTTCACTCAGAGCGCGGATTCAAGTCTTTGTCTGATATGGCGGCTCGCCCCGAATGGGGCGTCGAGATCGCCGATATCGAAGCATTTCATAAGATCGAGCTAAGGCCAGAGGTCACGCTTGATCAGGCGACGATTGCCGTTCTCCCCGAGTATCGGGCGGGAGTTGTGAGCCCGGCGCTCTTTCATGGGCTCTACTGGTTCTGTCTCCAGAAGGAGATCCACAATGTCATCGGTATCGGTGACGTGAATTTCATTGAACTGTGCTGGGCCTTGGGTACCCCGTGTGAAGTCATCTGCGATCTTCCAGCGGCCTCCTATCTGGACTCTCCCGAGAGCCGACCCCTGACTATCAATGTCGAAGCCATGCGGGCCTTGGTCAGGAACCCACAGGGCAGTCCGATGGCTGAAATACTCAGGGGTCGGGGTGTGGCCGGGAAGGTGTCGCTTCCGCCGCTCCTACTGGATCAGGAACGCCTTGGGGACGAAGTGCGCTTGGCTACGACCGAGGGTTCCGCAGCCAACTCCTAGCAGGTTGCGTCACCCGATGGTCTGACCAGGCCCCGGAGATCAGCTTCACCACCCCGTTCAGGGGGTGGTGAGAACCTCACACCGGCGGTACTTGGGCCGACCTCAGAGGGGATGAGGCTTCCCAGCGCGCGCGCAACGATGACCGCCGGCCTCGGCGCGTGTCTGCTGCTGCCGTTCCTGACCGAGGACGGTCGGCTCAGCTTGGGGCTCCTGATCGCCTTCGTGTGCACCGTGCTGGCGGGTCTGGGGTTGCGCAAGAACATCGACCGTCGACAGCGGCGCGTGTGGCTGTCTCTCTACCTCGGGCTTGTCTGCTTCGTGGTGGGGGTCCTGGTGCGTGGGATCCACGGAGCCATCGTCGACGATCCGTTCCCCTTCCCGTCCCCCGCCGACATGGTCGTGATGGCGGGTTACATCTTCATCTTCTTTGGACAGCTCGAGCTTGCCCGGGCCCGGCGCCATGAGAACAACCGCGCCGATGTGCTCGATGCACTGCTCCTCGGGGCACTCATCGGACTGCCCTTCTGGGCCCTCGGAGTGACTCCGTTCCTGATGGACGGCTCGGTCCCCGTCGACGTGCGCGTTCTCGACGGCGCCTATTCGGCGATCACGATCGCGCTGGTTGTTGCGACCGCGCTCATGGCAGTGGGCCCAGGTAAGCGCAATCCGAGCTACTACCTGCTTGCTCTCAGCATGTTCGTTCTGTTTGTGATCGACACAGGAGCGATCCTGCACGACATGGGGGTGGAGCAGGCGGGATGGCTGATCTCCTATGCATTCCCTGTCGCCTTCATCGCATACGCCGCCGGCGTCCTCCACCCGGAGGTCCGCAGGCTCACAGATCGTCCTGAGCTCCGTGAGCCCCGCCTGACAAAGCGTCGACTGGCGATCTCGATCGCTGCGGTGCTCGTCGTGCCGGTTCTGCTCTTCATCGAGGTCCGAGCGCACCATGACCTCCAGATCGTCCTGACCTCCGTGGGATCAGCGATCGTGGCCCTGCTCGTGCTCGCGAGGATGGTGGACCTGGTCAGAGCCAACGAGCGGAGTGTGGCGAGGGAGCGGATTCGAGCGGCGACCGCCGAACGCCTCGTCAGCGCGGCCGAATCCGATGAGATTGCCCAGGCGGTGCTGAGCGGAGTCGTCCAGGTTGCTGAGCGGAGTCGACCTGTGCGAGCTGTGGTGCTGCTCGAGCGCGGTGACGGCTTGGCTGTCGCCGCGTCTACCGAAGCCGGCTGGCTCGAGGCGAGGCTGCCCGGTCTGCTGGCCATCGACGTCGAGCCGGCGATCCTGCGCCAGTTGGAGGACGGCCGTCTCTGTCGCCTCCCGGGACGCTTCTCCCTGAGCGCCGAGCAGGTCGTCTTCGACGACGATGGAACCGAATCCCTGGTGTTCCCCCTCATCGTCGCAGGCTCGATTCGTGGGCTGGCTGTGCTCACTGCGGAGGGTCACATCGACCGAGCAACGGAACGGGTGCTCGACTCGATCGCTTGGGAGGCTTGCCTCGCGCTTCAGAGTGCTGAGCTTCGTCGTGATCTCGCCGTTCAGCAGACCGAGCGCCGGTACCGCGCAATGTTCGAGAACTCCTCAGATCTCGTGTGCGTCATCGACTCCGAGACTCGAATTGCCTTTACGAGTCCGGCCGCAAGGAACCTCCTTGGCATCGAGCCCGACCTCCTCATCGGGCGAGCGCTGACGGACTTCGTCGACGACCGTGACCGGGCGCGAGCCCTATCCATGCTCAGATCCGCGCTTCGGCAGCAGTCGACCTCTGAACCGATCGAGCTCCGCATCGGACGTGAGGACAACGAGGTGCGTTGGGTCGAGGTCGTCGCACGAGATCTCCGGTCCGAGGAGGAGATCCAAGGTCTGGTGGTCACCGCTCGAGACATCACCGACCGTCGCGCCGCAGAGGGCCAGCTCGCCAACAGCGAGGCGAGGTTCCGCGCACTCGTCCAGAACTCGAGCGACGTGGTCGGCGTGCTTGATGGCGAAGGAAACTTCGTATATCTGAGTCCGTCGGTCTCCACCACGCTCGGGTACCGGCCTGAGGAACTCATCAGTACCAGCGCCTTTGCTCTCCTCGAGGAAGCTGAGCCGACCGAGATGGCCTATTCGGAACTGTGGGCAACGCCGGAGTTCGCGCAACGGCGGACCGAGGTGCGTGTGCCCGATCGCTACGGCCGACTCCACACGCTCGATCTGACCCTCACGGACCTGCGAACCGAACCAGCAGTGGGAGGCGTTGTCCTCAACGCCCGTGATGTGTCTGACAATCGCGAGCTTGAGCGGAGTCTCAAGCACCAAGCCCTTCACGACGCCTTGACTGGCCTCCCGAATCGTGAAGCCTTCGCCAACGTGGTCGGCGAGGCGCTCAACCGTCCGAACGCAAGCCCTGAGAACCTCGCTGTCATGATCATCGATCTCGACGACTTCAAGACCATCAACGACAGCCTGGGCCACGAGGTTGGTGACCAGGTGCTGGTCGTCGTTGCCGAGCGAATCCGCAATTGTCTTCGGCTCTCGGACTCGGCGGCTCGTCTCGGGGCAGACGAATTCGCAGTCATGATCGAACCTGTTGGAAGCGAGCAAGAGGCCACAGCAATCGCAGAGCGACTTCTCGACTCGATCGGGGACCCGGTGATGCTCGGCGGTCGCACCATCACGCTTTCCGCGAGCGCGGGGATCGCCCGGCGTCAAGATGGTCAGCGCACCTCGCAGATCATGATCCGCAATGCGGACATGGCGATGCACACAGCCAAGCTGCACGGCAAGGGATCTCATGCCGTCTTCCGCGAGCAGATGCACGAGACCGTCGCCGAGCGCATGGAGCTTCGGGCTGCACTCGAAGGGGCGGTCGACCGCGGTGAGTTCGTCCTCTACTACCAGCCCATTCTCGGCATGGACGGCCAGACCCTGCGAGGGGCCGAAGCGCTCATCAGGTGGCGGCATCCCGAGCGTGGCATCTTGGCGCCGGGAGCCTTCATCTCGCTGGCTGAGGAAACCGGACTCATCGTCCCCATGGGTGCTTGGGTGCTCCGAGAGTCGATTCGGCAACTGGGGGTCTGGCTCGAGAGGGACCTCGTCGGCAGCGACTTCACCCTCGATGTGAATCTCTCCCCAATTCAGCTCCGCGACCCGTCAGTTGTCGAGGGGGTCGCTACAGCCATCTCCGTGGCTGGCGTTCCGCCAGGGAACCTCACCATTGAGATCACAGAGAGTCTGCTCGTGGAGGACGGCAGCGGCTGCAAGGAGCGGCTCGAACAGCTACGGGCCTTGGGCGTGGGGCTCGCTGTAGATGACTTCGGAACCGGCTACTCCTCGTTGAGTTACATCCAGCGGTTCCCGATCGACGTGATCAAGATCGATCGGAGCTTCGTCGATGGACTCGGCTCGGCATCCAAAGACTCAACGGTGGTGCGCGCCATCATCGACATCTCCCGCCGTATCGGGGCAACCACGGTCGCAGAGGGCATCGAGGCCGAGGCCGAGTTGGAGGTGCTGCGAGAACTGGGGTGTGACCTCGGCCAGGGCTTCCTCTTCTCGAAGCCGGTCCCTGCCGCAGAGTTCGCAGGGCTCATCACGCCTCGCGGCCATCGCGGCCCGGTGTTCCGAGTCCCACAACGCGCCTCGATCGGCGACCGCCTCGGGTAGCGGATGTAGGGAGCGTCTACTCCAGGCGGAGTTGGTGGCTCGCCGATACGCTCCGCGCTGTGTCGCGACAGTCGGGTCGATCGCAGAGGTCACAGGCCTCGCGCCAGCGTCTGCTCGACGTCGGTCGTGCGATGGTGCTCAACGCTCCAAGCTCTGATCTGCTCGACCACATCCGTCTGAGTGAGGTCGCCCGGCGCGCTGGCGTCTCGACCGGCGCGCTGTATCACTACTGGGACTCCCAGGACGACTATCGAGCCGAGTTGCTCGGGCAGATCCTGTCCCCGGCCCCCTACTCGCTGCAGGACTCGATCGAGACGCAGGTACGCGAAGCGGCGGCGGGCGGCATCAGCCTCCACGAGCTCATCAAGGCGGTTTGTGCAGCAAATACGGAGCAGTTCTTCGGGAACGCGGACTTCCGACTGCAGGTCGCTCTGTGGTTGAACGCCGACTCAGACGTGGCCCATCGCTTGGCCGCTCAGTACGAAGCAGTGGCTCAGGAGTGGGTCGAGTTCTATCGCACGGTCTTCGAGGTCTACGGGCTGCGACTCCGTACCCCGTTCACATTCCCGGCGCTCGCAGCGGTGCTGACGGCGTTGCTCGAAGGGCTCATGCTGCGGGTTGCTGTGGACCCCTTGGCCGGACCTCTCGGAACCTCGGAGGACGAGGCCGGGTGGGATCTCTTCTCGTGCACCGTTCTCGCGCTGCTCCCTGGAGTCACGGAAGAGATTGAGAGTGAGCCCCTGTCGCTCTGGAAGTGGTCGAGGGATCGGGTCGCAAATTCCGGCGATGGTTCGCTCGTCGGGCAGTAGCGCCGGCGGGGGGCGGGAATCGGGGTGGGGCCGTGGGGGTTGGGCCGGGCATGGATCTCGAGACGGGGCTGGCGTATGTCGGGTCGAGGCATCGTGGGGTGCTGGTCACGCTGAAGGCCGACGGGAGGCCGCAGCTGTCCAACATCTCGTACGGGCTCGGCGAGGACGGGGTCATTCGGCTCTCGGTGACGGCGGATCGGGCGAAGACCAAGAACGCCGGCCGGGACCCGAGGGTGTCGCTGCACGTGACCGCGGACGACTTCTGGTCGTACGTGGTGATTGAGGGCGACGCCGAGTTGGCCCCGGTGGCGGCGGCTCCCGACGATGCCACCGTGGACGAGTTGGTCGAGCTGTACCGGGAGCTGCAGGGCGAGCATCCGGACTGGGACGAGTACCGCGCTGCGATGGTGGCGGACGGGCGCCTCGTCCTGCGCCTGCACGCGTCGCGCGCCTACGGGATGGCCTGAGCCCACGAGCACGAGACCGTCCGACCGCGACCATCGGGCCGGAGGCCGGTGTGCGGACCGTCGCCCTGACTTCAGGCAAAACGCCACGAGTGGCCCGACACCGGCGTCGCCCCTGAGCACCTGGCGACGCCGGCGAACAATCGACACAGTGACTGCCAGAACCTAGGCTGCGGGCAAGCCGCCGAGTCCAGGAGAGCACCATGGCCGACGTCACCACCCCGCCCGAGGCCGACGAACGTCGTGTCGCCGTCATCGCCGACTCCGGCTTCTACGTCGGCCCGGCGCTGTCCCGTGCCCTGGCCGCACGCGGTCACGATCTCGTGCTGGGCGACCCGGCGGATGGCCTGGCCGAGGAGCTCGAGGCCACCGGGGTGGCGGTCGAGGTCGTCACCGGTGTGCGGGACCTGGCCGATCCGGCCTCTGCTCCGAAACTGATCGACGCCGCCCTCGACCGCTTCGGGAAGGTCGACGCCGCGGTGGCCTTCTCGGGCCAGATCGTGGTCGGCCGCTTCGTGCACTCGACGATCGACGACCTCCACAAGGTGATCCGCGGCTGCCTCGAGGCGCCGTACCACTTCCTGAAGGCGGCGGTGGACCCGATGGTGGCCGCCGGCCGGGGCCAGATCCTGGTCATCACCAGCGCTTCCGCGGCCCGACCCACCCCGGGCGCGCCGCTCTACTCGTCGGCGCGAGCGGGGGCCACCCACCTGGTCCGCAACGTGGCCGACGAGGTCGCCCGCACCGGCGTTCAGGTGAACGCCGTCGGCACCAACTTCATGGACTTCCCCGAGTTCCTCCGGGCCACCGGCGCCACCGACCCCGAGGTCCGCGCCAAGGTCGAGGCCCAGGTGCCGATGCGCCGCCTCGGCACCATGGAAGAGTTCGCCGCCTTCTGCCTGCCCTACCTCGACGGCACCAGCGGCTTCACCACCGGGCAGTTCACGGCCTACGCCGGCGGCTGGGCCTGAATGCCACGGTGTCGGGTCGCGCCCGGACGACCCGCCACCGCCCCCAGGAGCGGCGCGGCCGATCGACGGCTCTGAGGACCCGGGCCGCGTGCTCCCGGGACGGGAGCCGTCGGGCGGGCTGGTTCTCGGAGGCGTGAAGCCGGCGTCGGCGGCCTGAGCGTTCCGAGAAGCGGAGGTGCCGACTCGCCCTCGTCCCTGGGCCGTCGGGCGGGCTGGTTCTCGGAGGCGTGAAGCCGGCGTCGGCGGCCTGAGCGTTCCGAGAAGCGGAGGTGCCGACTCGGCTTCGTCCCTGCGCCGTGGGGCGGGCTGGTTCTCGGAGGCGTGAAGCCGGTGGTGGCGGCGTCAGCCTTCCCAGAACACAGCCGCCGGCACGCCGGTCCGCCGCCGGCCCGCCGCCGGACGGTTCAGGGGCGGTCGGGGGGCGCCACCAGCTCGACGTTGATGCCGTCGGGGTCGACCAGCTGCAGCGAGTGGTTGCCGAGCTCGTCGATCACCCCCGGATGGGCGATGCCGAGCTCGTCGAGGCGCGCCACCCAGGTGTCGAGCGTGGCGCGGTCGGGCACGGCGAAGGCCACGTGGTCGAGGCGGTCCCCGGCGCCGGCGGAGCCCTCGGCCCGAGCCGACAACACGATCACCACGTTGCTCGGGCGGTGGCGCAGCGCCACCACATCCCCAGTGTCCCCCTCGTAGAGGGTCTGCATCCCGAGGACGTTCGTCCACCAGTCGCGGCAGACAGCGACGTCGCCCACCACGAGTTGGAGGTGGGACACACCGCTGACTGGCGCCGGCCCCGGGCTGGGAGCCGCCGGGTCCGGGGCGGGCACGGTCATGGTTGGAGTATCGCGGGTGCGCCGGGGCGCCGCCGGCGCATCTCCGCCAGGGACCCCGCCGCCACTGCCGCCGAGGACGGGCGAAGAGCATCGCGGGAGAAATCGAAGAAGGCGTGTCCTTTTGTCGACACCCAGATCGTCTCTCCGATGAGACTGGCGATCAGCGCCGGCCGCAACCGAGGAGACACCGCCATGCCGCAGTACGCCGCCATCACCTACACCCGTGACGCCGACTGGTCGTCGCCCGAAGAGGCCGGCACCACGGCCGAGTACAACAAGTTCGGTGAGATCGCCGCCGCCCACATCCGCGGCGGCGCCGCCCTCTTCCCCACCGCCACCGCCACGACCGTGCGCGTCGTCGGCGCCCGCGGCGGCGAGGTCGTGACGAGTGACGGCCCCTACGCCGAGACCAAGGAGGTCCTCGGCGGCTTCTTCCTCCTCGAGTGCGCGGACCTCGACGAGGCGATCGCCTTGGCCGCGCAGATCCCGGCGGCCTGGGACGGCGCCGTCGAGGTCCGCCCCGTCATCCCGATGATGGGCTGACGGGCGACGGGCGAGCTGAGCCAGCGGGTCGGACGGGATCGGGACACCGTGACCGCCGACCCGCGGGGCTCCGGCCGCGCCGACCCTCGAGGCTCCGGCGCCCGCCAGCCGGGCTCGAGCGCCGCCGGCCGCACCGGGCGTCCGTCGCCGCCGACGGCGCCTCGTCCGCTGTACCGCCTGGCTCGCCGGTCATGCCCGCCGGCCTGCCCACCGGGGATGTCGAGCCCGGGCTCCCGGTGACACCGCGTCCACCCAGAGAGAGCGCGACGCCCGAGCAGTCGCTCGACGAGGTGCTCCGGGAGGACGGCCGTCGCATCGTCGCCGTCCTCGCCCGGAGCCTGGGCGATCTGGACGTCGCCGAGGAGGCGACCCAGGACGCCGCCGTCGCCGCGCTGGAGGTGTGGGCGCGGCTCGGCGTCCCCGACGATCCCGCGGCCTGGCTCTACGTCGCCGCCCGACGCAAGGCACTCGACCTGGCTCGGCGCGAGGGCAGCCGCCGCGACAAGGAAGAGCGAGCCGCCGCCCTCGCCGCCCAGGTGGCGCCGGACATCCCGCCGCCTTCGGTGGTGCGCGACGACCAGCTGCGCCTGATCTTCACCTGCTGCCATCCGGCGCTCGAGCTCGACACCCGGGTGGCCCTGGCCCTGCGCACCTTGTGCGGACTGCCGACCGCCGAGGTCGCTCGGGTGCTGCTGGTGCCGGAAGCGACGATGGGCAAGCGCCTCACCCGCGCCAAGAAGAAGATCGCCGTCGCCCAGATCCCGTTCCGCATCCCCGATGCCGCCGAGCTTCCCGCCCGGCTCAGCGGTGTGAGCGCCGTGGTCCACCTCGTCTACACCGCGGGGCATTCCGCAGGGAGCGGCGACCCTGTGCGGGCGGACCTCTGCGAGGAAGCCATTCGCCCCGGCCGGCTCGTCGCCGACCTCCTGCCCGACGAGCCGTCGGCGCTCGGGCTGCTTGCGCTGCTGCTCCTGACCGACGCCCGTCGGGCCAGCCGGTTCGACGGCGCCGGGGACGTGGTGCTGCTCGCCGATCAGGACCGCACCCGGTGGGACCACGCCGCCGTCGCCGAGGGACTTCAGCTCCTCGAGCGCTCCCTCGACCTGTCCGAGGGCGTGGCCGACCCGTACCAGCTCCAGGCCGCCATCGCCGCGTGCCACGCGACGGCGCCGACGCCGGAGGCCACCGACTGGGTCGAGATCGACCGGCTCTACCGCCTGTTGGTCGACGTCCACCCCAACCCGGTGGTCGAGATGAACGCCGCCGTGGCCCGCGCCGAGGTGGACGGGCCCGCCGCCGGCCTCGCCGTCCTCGACCGGGTCGAGCCGCCCGCCCGCTCGCACCTCTGGCACGCCGCCCGGGCCGTGATGCTCCGCCGCCTCGACCGTTCGACGACGCCCGCGACGCCCTCGGCCTCGCGGTCGAGGCGGCGCCCACCGACGCCGAGCGCCGCCTCCTGCGCCGCCGCCTCGCCGACCTCGGCTGACCTGGATCCGGACCCGGGTGGCGGGCGGCCCGCGAGGCCGACGCGGCCGGCTTCGACGACGAGCCGGGGGCGGGCTCTCCGTCCAGGGTCACCGCCGCCCGTCACGTTCGTGTGCCGAGCCGGGCGCCGACCGACCGAACCCACCGACCGGCCCGACTCACCGACGTGCCGACGTGCCGACCGACCGAACCCACCGACCGGCCCGACTCACCGACGTGTCGACGTGCCGACCGGCCCGGCGCTCCGGCCCGCCGGTCGACGCGCCGACCGGGGCCAGCGCCGGCCGACCCGCCGGCCGGAGACGCTCGCCGGCGTCAGGTGAGGTTGGTGAGGATCCAGGGGCGGACTGCCGCCACCTCGCTGTAGACGCCGGGGTAGTTCGGATCGCCGCAGCCGTAGCCCCAGCTCACGACGCCGATCTGGACCCAGCCGCCGCCGTTGCGCACCGCCAGCGGGCCCCCGCTGTCGCCCTGGCAGGAGTCCCGCCCCGCCTGGCCCGCGCACACCATGACCGAGGAGATCATCTCGCTCCCATAGGACCCGCGGCAGGCGCTGTCGGAGACCACGGGGACCGTCACCTTGCGCAGGACGGCGCTGGCATCGCCGCCGTCGGAGGTGAGGCCCCACCCGGTGACGGTCGCGGTCCGACCGGGTGACCAGAGCGCCGCCTGGTTGGGAGCGACGACGGGGATGAGCCCCGCCCGCCCGCCGGAGAAGTTGGTGACCGGCGAGCCCAGTTTGAGGAGCGCGAAGTCGTAGGCCGACGTGTTCGAGTTGTAGCGGGGGTGGCGAATGATCCTGGCGACCGGCTTGCGCACACCGCTGTTGTTCAGCCGGGTGGCGCGCACCAGGACGTCGAGGTCGGCGGCCACCATGTCCTCGACGCAGTGGGCGGCGGTGAGGACCGTCGACCGGCCGACGAGCGACCCGCCGCAGAACTGGGCGTAGTAGGTGTCGGGCTCGTAGCGGTCGAGCAGCCCGACCTGGTACGGGAACTCGCCGGCCACCGCCGCCTGGCCGCCGACCACCTCGGGGGCGCCGCCGCCCGCGGGATCGGGTGAGCCTCCGGTGACGGCGCCGGCCGGCGCCGTGAGGCCGACCAGCAGGGCGAGGGCGGCGACCAGCATCAGGGCAACCGACGTCGCACCGGCGGGTCGGAGGGAACGGGAGGAGGGGGAGGGGGAAGCAGTCATGGGCCCAGGGTGAGGGAGGCTCGGTTCAGGATCGGTTCGGATCCGGTTCAGTCCCGGGAAGGAAGGGCCGGAAGGGCCCGTCGCGGCGGGCGTCCACCGTCGGGGACCTCTAGGTTCGGCACCCGTGGGCGCCCCGACCATCGCCGGCCGCATCCTCGTCGTCGAGGACGACGAGCGCCTCGCCGACCTCGTCCGGCGCTACCTCGAGCGCGACGGCCACCACGTGCTGGTCGCCCACGACGGTCGGCGGGGCCTCGAGCTGGCCCGCCACAACCGGCCCGACGTGATCGTGCTCGACCTCATGCTCCCCGGCCTCGACGGATGGGACATCTGTCGCATCCTGCGGGCCGAGTCCGACGTCCCCATCATGATGGTCACGGCCCGCACGACCGAGGACGACACCCTGCTCGGCCTCGACCTGGGGGCCGACGACTACCTGGCGAAGCCCTTCAGCCCCCGCGAGCTGGTGGCCCGCGTGCGGGTGCTGCTGCGGCGGACCGGCGTGCGCGTCGACGACGAGGTCCTCGAGGTCGGTGACCTCGTGGTCGACCGCCGTCGCCACGAGGCCCGGCTCGGCGGACGCGTCCTCGAGCTGACGCCGAAGGAGTTCGCGCTGCTGGAGGCACTGGCGGGGGACCCGGGCCGGGCGTTCCGCCGGGCCGACCTGTGGACCGCACTGGTCGGTTGGGACGCCGACCGGGCACCGCGCACGCTCGACGTCCACGTCCTCAACCTGCGGCGCAAGCTGGGCGACGAGCCCGCCGACCCGCGCTACATCGAGACGGTGGCCGGCGTCGGCTACCGCCTGGTGGCCCCGTGACCCGGGCGCGGCGGCGCCTGCTCCGTGGCCGCTCCCCGCGCGCCATGATCGGGGTCAGCCGGGTCGAAGCGGTCGGGGCCGGTGTTCGGCGGGTCGCCCCGTGACGCGGCCCGGCCGGCGTCGCCGCTCGCTGCGGGCCACGCTCGTGGTGGCCATGGTCGGGGTCGCGGCCGTGGCGCTCGCCGCGGCCTTCCTCGTGGCCCGAACGGGCGCCGGCGACCAGCTCGACGCGTTCTACGAGTCCTACACCTTGGGGCGCGACGTCCGCCGTCTCGACGAGTACCGCAACGAGCAGGGGTCCTGGGAGGGCGTCGGGCCGCTGCTGGCCGAGATCGGTCGCCCCTACGACGAGCGCCTCGTGCTCACCACGCCAGACGGCGAGCTCATCGCCGACTCCGAGCCGGATGGCCCCGCGGTCGACGTCCGAGACCTCGACGGCGACGTCGACTTCATCCACGGGGACGATCGGGCCGTCCTCTACACCCTCGGCCGGGCCCGCTCCGACGTGATGGACGACACCCGGCGCGACCTCGACCGCTGGTACCTCGCCGCCGGCGCCGCCGCGCTCGTCGTCGCCGCAGGGACCGCCTGGCTGGTCGGGCGGCGCATCGCCCGCCCGCTGACTGCGGTGGCAGCGACGGCCGAGCGCATGGGCAGCGGCGACCTGGCCGCCCGGGCCGGGGTCGACGGGCCCCGGGAGGTCGCCGCCGTGGCCCGCTCGCTCGACTCGATGGCCGAGGCCCTCCAGGAGGCCGACGAGCAGCGCCGCACGATGGTGGCCGACGTCGCCCACGAGCTGCGCAGCCCGGTGGCCAACCTGCGGGCCTACGTCGAGGCCATGGTCGACGGGGTCGCCGAGCCCTCGGGGGAGGACCTCGCCGTGCTGGTCGACGAGGTCCACCGGCTCGATCACCTCATCGGGGACCTCCAGGAGCTGGCGCTGGCCGAGGCCGGCGAGGTGCGCCTCGACCCCGAGCCGGTCGACGTGGGCGCCGCTCTCGAGCGTGCCGCCGTGGCGCTGCGCGCCCGCGCCGACGAGGCCGGCGTCGCGCTGGAGGTCGAAGCCGGCCCCACCTGCCCGCGGGTTGTTGCCGACCCGGGCCGACTCCAGCAGATCCTCGCCAACCTCACCGAGAACGCCCTGCGCCACAGCCCTCCGGGCAGCCTGGTGACCTTGACCGCCCGTGGGGCCGAGGCCGCCGGCGAGGAGGTGGTCGAGGTGCAGGTGTTGGACGAGGGCCCCGGCCTCGGCGGCGACGCCGAGCGGGTGTTCGACCGCTTCTGGCGTGCCGACGCCTCCCGGACGAGGACCAGCGGCGGCGCCGGTCTGGGTCTGGCCATCAGCCGGCGTCTGGCCGAGCTCTCCGGTGGGACGCTCGTCGCCCGCAACCGCGAGACGGGTGGCGCGGCGTTCGTCCTCACGCTCCCCAGCGTCTGAGCGCCTGACCGGCCAACCTCCCGACCGCCGACCGCCGACCGCCGACCGCCGACCGCCGACCGCCGACCGCCGACCGCCGACCGCCGACCGTCGACCGTCGACCGTCGACCGACCGCCCGGTGCGCCCTGGCGCCTCGGTCCCCGCGCCACCGGACCTCGGCGGCCAACGCCGCCGCTACGGCTGGCCGAGGATGAGGGCGCTGGTGGGGACGCCGGTGCCCGCGGTGACCAGCACGTGCTCGACGTCGGGCACCTGGTTGGGCGAGGTGCCCCGGACCTGGCGGACGCCCTCGACGATGCCGTTCATGCCGTGGATGTAGGCCTCACCGAGCAGGCCGCCGTTGGTGTTGAGGGGGAGGCGCCCGCCGACGGTCAGGTTCTCGACCGTGGCGAAGTCCTTGGCCTCGCCCGGGCCGCAGAAGCCCAGCTCCTCCAGTTGCATGAACACCAGCGGGGTGAAGTGGTCGTAGAGGAACGCGGTGGTGATGTCGTCGGCGGTGAGGCCCGACGCCCGCCACAGACGGTCGGCGGCGACGGCCATGTCGGGCAGGCCGGTGAGGTCGTCGCGGTAGTAGGCGGTGGTGGTCTCGGTGTCGTAGGCCGCGCCCTGCACGGCGGCGGTGATGAGCGCGGGCCGCTGCTTCAGGTCGCGGGCGCGTTCCGCCGAGGTCACCACGAGGGCCACGCCGCCGTCGCTCTCCTGGCAGCAGTCGAGGAGTCGGAGCACCGGCTCGATGATCCAGCGCGACGCCTGGTGGTCCTCGAGGGTGATGGGCTTCTCGTGGAACCAGGCATCCGGGTTGGTCGACGCGTGGAGGCGGTCGACCACCGAGATCACCCCGAAGTCGGCGTTGGTGACGCCGTAGCGGTGCATGTAGCGCCGCGAGTGCAGCGCCACCCAGGACGCCGGCGTCATCAGGCCGAACGGCGCGTACCAGGACAGCCACGGGGGAAGGCCGCCTCCGCCGAGGCCGGCGGCGCCGCCGAAGCGCATCCCGGATCGCTCGTTGAACGCCCGGTAGCAGACCACCACGTCGGCGGTCCCGGTGGCCACGGCCATCGCCGCCTGCAGCACCGTCCCGCACGCGGCCCCGCCGCCGTAGGGGACGTGGGTGAACACCGACAGCTCGGGGATGCCCAGGTTGCGGGCGACCTCGGTCTCGTCGCTGGTGTCCATGGTGAAGGTGATGAGACCGTCGACGTCGGCCGGGGAGAGGCCGCAGTCGTCGAGGGCGGCCTTCACCGACTCGCACGCCAGCTGCAGCTCGCTGCGACCCGACTCCTTCGAATACTCGGTCTGGCCGATGCCGGCGATGGCCGTGCGGTCCTTCAGCCAGCCGAGGCGCTCGGCGGACGGGCTCACGAGGCGGCTTCCCCGGAGGCGTCGCCCGTCGACCGCCGCGGCAGGTCGACCACCGCAGTGCCGCTCACGTGGTCGCCGAGGTCGCCTGCTGCCCGGAACTCGATGTCGACCAAGCCGGCACCGTCGTCGCCCACCCGGGTGCCGGTGACCGTCCCCTTGTAGGTGAGCGTGTGGCCGGGGAACACGGGGACCCCGAGGCGGATCGAGAGCTGCTTCACCATGGCCTCGGGGCCGGCCCAGTCGGTGAGGAAGCGGCTGCAGTAGCCCGTGTCCGAGAGGATGTTCATGAAGATGTCGGGGGCGCCCTGCGTGTTGGCGTACTCCCGGTCGTGGTGCACGGGCATGAAGTCCCGGGTGGCGATGGCGCCGGCCACGATGCGGGTGGCGTCCATGTCGATCACCATGGTGGTGACCTCGTCGCCGGCGGCGACGTCCTCGAAGTGGAGGGTCTCGTCGGGGGAGCGGGTCATCGTGGCCCTCCGGCGGGCTGGAAGAGGGGGAGGACGAGCCCGTCGTCGAAGGTCTCGTAGACCACCTCGACGGCCATGCCGATCGCGGCGTCGGCGCCGTCGATGCCGACCAGGTTGGACACCAGCCGGGTGCCCTCCTCGAGCTCGACCAGGGCGACCACGTAGCCGGGCTCGAACCAGGGCAGGGGCGGGTGCTGGGGGAGCACGAAGCTGTAGACCTCGCCGCGCCCCGACGACTCGAGGGTGTCCCATTCGAGCGAGTTGCAGCGCGGGCACATGGGTCGGGGCGGGTGGCGCAGCACGCCGCAGGCGGCGCAGCGCTGGATGAGCAGCTTGTGCTCCTTGACCCCGTCCCAGAAGAACTGCGTGTCGGGCGTGACCGTGGGGGCGAGCCGGGAGCTCACGAAGCCGACCCCGGCTTGAACTTGAGGATGCGGAAGCGCTGGCGGCCGACGACCTCGCCGTCCTGATCGCGGTACGTGGTCGCCCAGGTGACGAAGTAGCCCGTGCCGATGCGGGTCTGCTTCTCGTCGGAGATCGACTCGACCACCGTCTCGGCCGAGACGGTGTCGCCGGGGCGGAGGTAGCGGACGATCTCGAACTCCGAGTTCGACGCGAGGGTGGCGGTGAACCCGGCGTCGTCGAAGACCGCCAGGGGCCCGCCGTCGTCGCGCTCGACCGGCGACCCGCCCCGTTCACCGATACCGGTGATCTTGGGCGTGGCCATGGTCCAGGTCTGCAACATCAGCGGTGGCGCCACCACGCCCCCGAAGCGGGTCGTCGCCGCGAACTCGGGGTCCACGTAGACCGGGTTGTCGTCCTCGAAGGCCGCCGCCCAGTGGCGCATCATGGGCTGGTTCACCGGGTCGGGCCCGACCGACGGCTGGTGTGACCCGACCGGTGTGCCGATCAGCGCCGCCACCTTCTCCTCGAAGGAGGTCTCGTCCATAGAACGTGTTCTAGCACCGGCCGTCGGCCGCCACGGGCGCTACTCGGTGCTGATGGCGTCGAGGACGTCGAGGCGGGACGCCCGGCGGGCGGGGAGCAGGCCGGCGACGAGGCCGAACACCGCGGCCAGCACGACCACCACCACGATCGACGCCGTCGGCACCGCCGTCGTGTTGATGATCGACGGGGGCATGGCCGACACCGCGCCCAGTCCGAGGACGAGCCCGATGGCCACGCCCAGGACGGTCCCGAAGAGCGACACGATGAGGGCCTCGGCCAGCACCATGAGCCGGGCCTGGCGCCGTGACTGACCGACGGCGCGCAGCAGCCCGATCTCTCGCGTGCGCTCGACGACCGACAGGGCGAGGGTGTTGGCGATCCCGAGCAGGGCGATGAGCAGCGCGAGACCGAGGAGACCGTTCACCGCGAGCAGGATCTGGTCGACCTGCTCCTGCTGGCTCTCGTTGAACTCCTCACGGCTCTCGAGGGTGACCTGCGGGTAGTCCTCGAGCGCCGCCTCGATGGCGGGGCGCGCCTCGGCGGCGTCCACGCCGTCGGCCACCCGGGCGAACACGAACAGGTCGAGGTTGTTGGCGGGGTAGTGCTCGGCGAAGACGTCGAGGTCCACGACGTAGTTGCCGGCGAAGGTGGCGTCTCGGTAGATGCCCGCCACCTCCACCTCCTGGGGACCGCCGCTGGCGTAGGTGACCTCCACGGTGTCGCCCACCTCCAGGCTCCGCTCGTCGGCGGGGTCCTCGTGGATCATGATCGACCCGGCGTCCAGGTCGTCGAAGGACCCGTCGACGAGGTCCACGTCGACGACCGCCGCAGCGGCGTCGGCGTCCACCGCCGTCAGGTCGGCCTCGTTGCCGTCGAACGCGAACCGGTCGAAGCGGATCCCGGTGGCGGCGCCGATCTCGGGCAGCGCCCGCAGCTCGGTCGCCAACTCGGGGCTGAAGCCGGTGAAGCTGTCTCCTCCGGAGATCACGTAGTCCGCGGTCACCGCGCCCGACACGGCGTCGGCGAACGAACGCTTCATGGACTCGCCCACGACGAGTGCGGTGGTCACCAGGGCCAGGCCGATCATGAGCGCGGCGGCGGTGCGGGCGGTCCGCTCGGGGCTGCGCATGGCATTGGCCCGCGCCAGGCGCCCGGTGGGACCCCGGCCGTGCGCCAGCGGCCAGCCGAGTACACCCGAGGCCGGTGTGGCGATCAGCGGGCTCAGCGTCGCCACGCCGAGGAACACCGCGATCGTCCCGACCCCGAGGCAGGCGAACGTCGCGCCGGTGTCGTCGAGGACGAAGAGCCCGACGGCCAGGATGGCGACGCCGGCCGTGACCAGCGAGGTTCCGAGGACGACACGCGACCGCTTCGACCGGGTGCCCGCGGTTCCGGTCCCGGCCAGGCCCGCGATCGGTGGCACGTGGGCGGCGCGGCGGGCGGCGGGCAGGGCGGAGAGGATGGTGATGGGCACGCCCACGACGGCCGCGGCGATCAGCGTCCGGCCGCCGAGCACCATCGCCCGCTCGGGCAGCTCGAAGCCGCCGGCGGCGAGGATCCCCTGGAGCACGCCGGCGATGAGCAGTCCCACACCCACCCCGAGCACGCTTGCCAGCACGCCCACCGCCGCGGCCTCGAGCACGACCGAGCGCACGACCTGGCTTCCCGATGCGCCGAGGGCCCGCAGCAGCGACAGCTCTCGGACGCGTTGGCCGAGCACGATGGCGAACGTGTTGTTGATGTAGAAGGCGGAGACGAACACCGCGATGCCGGCGAAGGCCAGCAACACGTTCTGGAAGATCGACAGGAAGCCCGACACCTGGTCCTGGCCCTCGTCGATCACCTGCTCGGAGGGAACGGCCTCGACCCCGTCGGGGAGGACGGCGGTGATCCGGGCGGCGACCGCGGCGGGGTCCTCGCCGTCGTCGGTGAGGACGTCCACGGTGTCGACCTGGCCGCCGGCGGCGAGCACCTCGTCGGCCCAGGCCGGCTCCATCCCCGTGAGACGGGCCCCGAGCAGGCTGTTGGTGTCGCCCCAGCGGAACACCCCGACGACCTCGACGTCGACCTGGCCGTCGGTGACGATCATCGTCGTGCGGTCGCCGACGGAGAAGTCGTAGTCGTCGGCGGTGCCCCGGTCGATGGCCACCTCGCCAGCGCGCTCCGGCGGGCGGCCGTCCTCGATCACGGCGGCGCTGAGCCGGGGGTCGTCGGGCCAGTTGAAGCCGAACAGCGGCGCTCCGGTGGTGGTGACCGGTTCACCGTCGGGCGCCACCAGCTGGGCGTAGCCGACCACGCTGCCGTCGGCCGCGGCCACCCCGTCGACGGCCTCGACCTCGTCCGCCAGCGCCCGGTCGATGCGGCCTCTGCTGGCGGGACCACCCCCACCGCCGGAGTCGAGCTCGGTGGCGGCGCGCACGGTGATGTCGACCGTGGTGATGGTCTCGAACAGCTCGTCGACCGAGCGGCGCAGCGTGTCGGTGACGACGAACGAGCCCACCACGAAGCCCACGCCCACCACGACCGCGAACGTGGTCATGGCGAAGCGGCCCTTGTGGGCCAACAGCGTGCGCAGGCTCAGCCGCAGCACGCGCCGCCGCCGTCAAGTGATGTGGGGTCGCCCATCGAGGCTCCTCGCCGGCGGGCCGGACCGCCGGTCAGGGGCGATCGTCGCACAGGAGGCGCCGGCCACAAAGGGCCGATCGTCCTTCGTGGGGGAGGGTTGCCGCGCCCGGAGCGCCGGGCTCGGGGAAGGCGGTGAGGGCTAGGGGAGCGTGGTGATGGTGCCGGCGCCGACGAGGCCCTGGTACGTGGCACCGCCGGGGTAGAACGCGGGGGTCGTGGTGCCGGCGATCTGGTCGGCCAGCCACGCCGAGGTCAGGGTCTGCACCGCGTTCACGTTGGCGGTCTGCGGGGTGCCGCAGGCAGTGCGCAGCAGCGGCCCGGCGCCTGCGCCGAAGACGTCGATGTGGGTGCCCGTGGTGACCTGGGCGCCGCGGAACGGTCGGTTGGCCAGCTTCTGGGTGACGAGGGCGATGCCCGACTGGTTGTTGTTGCACGAGCCCGGGGGCGAGGCGAGCGTGAGCACCGAGAGGCTGGAGCCGGCCAGGCCGGTCAGGGCGTCGGACAGGTTGCTGCCGATGAAGGAGTTGACCGGGTCCTCGAGCACCACACCGCCGAGGCGGGAGAACGCCGTGGCGTGGTTGGTGCGGATGCGGTTGGTGACGTAGGCGACGGCCTCGCCGCCGGCGCTGTGACCGACGAAGGCCCAACGGCTGGGGAACGCCAGGCCGCTCCGGCCGGCACGTCGTGCCGCGTCGTTGAAGCCGGACACCAGTGCGCCCGAGCCGCCGGCGGCCGAGCCGAACAGTCCGGCGATGTTGTTGAGGAAGGTCTTGTTGTTCCCGACGTTCTGCACCGTGCAGCCGAAGAGGTTGGCGGTGGGCAGCGTGGTGGCGACCACGACGTAGCCGGCCGCGGCCAGCTTGGGGGCGTAGGTGGACCAGTGGCCCTTGTTTTCGCTGAACCCGTGCTGGAGCCACACGAGGCCCTTGGGGGTGCCGCTGGTGGGGACGTACCAATCCGTCGCGGCCGAGTGGTTCCCGAACCCGCAGCGGATGGCCGTGGAGTTGGTGACCTTGACCGTCGACGCGGCGGCGGCCGGCGACGCGCCGGCGACGGTGGTGAGCAGGCCCGCGAGGAGGGCGAGGGCGGCGAGAGCGGCGGTGAGGCGGCGGCGGGTGGTCATCTCTGGCTCCAGGGCGCGTCGGAGGTGGGTGCCGGGGCGGCGGGACGATCGAGCAGGCCGTAGGTTAACACCGTTCACCCCCTTCGTGAAAGGGGCGGTGAACGGGTCACTCGTCGGTTCGAAGTGGGTAGGGGCGGGGCACCGACGAGGGAGGGCACATGGGCGACGAGGGTGGGCGTGGCGGTGTCGGGGAGCTCGACGAGGGTCTCGACGGAGGCGCGGACTCCTGGGACGACCGGTCGGCGGAGGACCTCGACGACGAGGCCGATCGACCCGAGCTGCGCCGGCGGTACTACGGGTTGCTCCAGGAGTTGCGGGTGCTGCTCCCGGGGGTCCAGGTGCTGGTCGCCTTCCTGCTCACCGCGCCCTTCGCCGAGCGCTTCACCGAGCTCGACGAACTGGAGACCGATGTCTACGCCGCGGCGCTCCTCAGCGGCGTCGTCGCGGTGATCTGCTTCGTGGCCCCGACGGCGTTCCACCGGGTGGGGCGGCGCCAGTCCCGGTCGAAGCGCCTCCAGTGGTCGATCCGCATGCTGCGCGTCGGCCTCGGTTTCATGGCGCTGTCCCTGGGGTCGGCGCTGTTCGTGGTGATGGGCCTGCTCTTCGGTCGTCCGGCCGGGGTCGTCGCCGTCCTCGCGGTCGGGCTGGTCGGCGCCCTGGCCTGGGTGGTGATGCCGGTCGCGGGCCTGCGCCCGCGAGACGGGAGCGGATGACCCGCTCCCGGTCGAGCGAGTTCAGAAGGCGGTGGGCGCCGATCCCGCCCCGGGCGTCGTCGGAGGCGACGGCGGGTACGGCGGGTACGGCGGGGAGGAGGGGGACGAGGGGCCCGGTGGCCACGGTGGGGGCGACCCGGGGGCCGTCCCGCCCGGGCCCGAGGTGTGCGGGCCGCTGCGGTCCTGGCCGCTCCCGTCCGGGCCGCTCGTGCCCCGGCCGGCGCCGGCGCCCAGCACGAACCGTGTCGGCCCTTCGACGGTCTCGTAGGGCTCGCCGAGCAGGCCCGTGACGACCCAGCCACCCGCCACGGCGACGAGGCCGAGGGCCATCAGCACCAGGCCGACCGTGGTCGCCGAGGCGTCGTCGCCCACGAGCTCGGAGCCCACGGTGGCGAGTCCCTGCACGACGAGCACGCCGCCGAACCACGTGGTCCACCGCCGCCCGACCCAGGCGCCACCGGTGGCGAAGGCCAGGCCCAACGCCGTGAAGGCCAGCCCCGTCCCGAGGGTGCCGAGATCGTCCGCGAGGAAGAGCAGCCCGACGGGTGCGAGGACGATGCCGGCGAGGGTGAAGGGGGTGGCCATGCCGACACGGCCCCGCCGGTCGAGGAGGAAGGCGGCAGCGAGGAAGGCCACCGCCAGGAACAGGGTGATGGCGGCCAGGGTGGTGGGGTCGGGGGCGTCGAAGCCTCGGAACGGGTCCTCGCTCGGGAACTGGGTGAACGGGTCCGACGAGTCGAAGTCGTCCGGGGCGGGCACCGGTTGGAACTGGGGAGAGAACCCGAAGGCGAAGGCGCTGAAGAGGTCGAACGGGGCGCTGAACAGGCCTTCGACCGCTTCGAGGGCATAGAGCCAGAGCCCGAAGAGCCCGGCCCCGAGGTAGAAGGCGTGGCCCTTGCCAGGAGGGAGGAGGTAGAGCGCGAGCCAGGCCAGCGCCGAGACGCCCAGGACCACGTCGACGTTGAACGGGGGGAAGTCGTTGACGTCGAACGTGGCGAACAGCAGGAGGGGCGGGATCCCGAGCGCGCTGGCCACGACCCCGGCGGTGGTGAGGGGGCCGTCACGGGTGATCGCCACCAGCGCCAGGCCCACGGCGATGAGCAGGAGCGAGGCCAGCAGGCCCGGGATGCGGTTGGGGTCGCCGTCCCCGCTGTCGACGAGGGGGTCGGTGGCGATGACGAGGACGCCGATCACCGCGAGGAGACAGCCGGCGGCGGCCAGTGCCACGGCGAGGCGTGGCTCGGGGCGGCGATCCACGCGACCGGTCACGGAGGCGAACCAGGGAGCGCGCGGCGGTCGCTGCGATTGCGGGGTCATCGCATCCGGGCTGGCGGGCGCACCCCACGGGGGCGGTGGTGGGGGAGACGAGGGTGGCGCCGGCGGGTTCGACCCCGGCGGCGGGGGTGGCGGCGGTGGTGGGGGTGGCGGCGGACCGGTCTCGTCCATGGGCCACGGTACCGATCGGGATCGGCGCGTGCCCGGGGGACCGGTCGCGCCGAGCCCGGGGGCCCTCAGGGCGTGGGCGGCGGTGAGGCCGAGGCGGTGAGGTCGTCGAGGTTTGACTGGAGCAGCCGGCCCAGGTCGTCGAGGTCCGGGCAGGCGTCGGGGTCGGCGATGACGGTGACGGCCAGGGTGCCCGCATAGGAGAGGGTGGCGAAGGACACGGTGACGTTGCCGGTCACGACGGCGAGCGGCAGGGCAACGGTGAGGGGAGCGTCGAGGAGGCGGAGGGTCTCGTCCGGGCCGCGCACGTTCGTGGTGAACGTGTGGACCAGGTGCTGGCGGTCGATGAAGTGCCGGAACAGGTGCAGGGCGGCGAGCGTGCGGAACATCGGGTTGATGACTGCCCCCGTCGCGGCGCGGGGCCGCGACTTCGCGATGCGGGTGGCCGTGGCGATCTCGGCGAGGCGGTCCGGCCAGGGGCCTGCGCCGGGGAGCTCGAGGGGCACGACGCCGACCTCGTTGCCGAGCGCGTCCGCAGAGGCCTCGGTACGCGACGACATCGGGACGGAGAGCACGAAGCGGTCGATGGCCTCGCCCCGGGCGTGCACGAGGTCGTGCAGTGCGCCCGCGACGGCGGTGAGGACGAGGTCGTTGATGGTGGCGCCGTGGGCATGCCCGACCCGATGCAGGTCGGCGACGGGGGCGCGGGCCACCCGGAAGGCCCGGCGAGGCCCGGTCGGGGCGTTGAGTGAAGACGGGACCGGCCGGGCGCCGCCGCCCGATCCGCGGAGCTGGGCCACCGCCGCACGCAGCCGTCGCACCGACGGCCCGACCCGGACGAGTGAGCGCGCCCGTCTCCGCCAGGCGTCCGCGGCGAGGGTCGCGAAGGTGGGCGCGGGTTCGGGGAACCCTGGAGTCGGAGGGGCGGGCGGAGCGCCGTCGACGAGGTGGGCGAGGACGGCGAGCCCGCCGATGCCGTCGGCGAGCACGTGGTGGAACACGACGACCAGCGCCGCCGCGCCGTCGGCGAGGTCCGTCACGACGGTGATCTGCCACAGGGGCCGGTCCCGGGGGAGCGGCGTGGTGACCGCGGTTGCCGCCACCTCGAGGAGCGCGTCCTCGTCGCCGGGGGCCGGGCAGGTCACCGCCTGTGTCTGGCGTCTGATGTCGAAGTGCGGGTCGTCCACCCACACCGGGCGTCCGCACCCCAGCGGGGTCGACCGCAGCACGCGCCGCAGCCGGGACACCCCTCGCACCCGGTCGTCGAGGAGGCAGAGCACCTCCTCCACGTCGAGGGGCTCGGTCGGCTCGAGCAGCAGCACGACCCCGACCTGCATCGGCACCGGCCCGACGTCGGTGGCCAGGCTCACAGCGTCCTCCGCGGTGACCCGATCGATCGTCCCGCGACGCACGACCCAGTACTACCGCACCCGGGTGGCGCCGGCTCGCGGGCCGGCGCCACCCGCGCTGGTGGGGTGGCGCGGTCAGGCCGACCAGTGGGGGTCGCGGCCGCTCCAGGCCACCAGGCGATCGATGCCGCTGGCGTCGTCGCCCACCGCCACGGCGGCGGCGAACGGGTAGGCGAAGTCCTCGGTGCCGGGGGGCATGTTGGCCCGGGCCGCCTCGAAGGCCTCGATACGGCCCTCGTCGGGCAGCCCCATCTGCAGGGCGACGAACGCGACGGTCAGCACGTCGTCGTCCCAGGTCGGGGCCTGCCCGGTCGCCATCGCGAGGTCCCAGGTGTGGACCACCGCCTCGCTCGTGTACATGGCGAGGGTGACGGCGCCCGATCCCTCCATCCAGGGCAGGACGATGGTGCGCTCGAGCGTGCCGTCGTCGGCCCACGCGGTGGTCACTGCGTCTCCCGCCTCGCGGTAGGCGGCGGCCCAGTCGTCCCCGTCGACCGTTGTGATCTCGTCCTCCACGGAGAACGAGTCCTCGCCTCGCCCGAGCGCGGCGACTCGTCGGCCGACCGCCAGGAGGTGACCGCGGATGGCGGCGGCGTCGAAGTCAGGACAGGGCGACGGGCGACCGAGGTCGCCCTCTCCGACGCCGGTGGCGACGTCGGTGGCGACGGCCCAGGCCCGCAGGAAGACCCCCCGCGGGTCGGTGGCGGGATAGGGGAGGTGGTCGATGGTCTCGGTGATGGTCATGAGGGCACCATCGCGAAGAGAACTGGACACCTCATGGCCAGTTTCGATGAGAAGATCAGGATGTGCGTGCCGATCGCCTCGTGGCTGTCCTCCTGATGCTCCAGCGCCTGGGACAGGTCACCGCGGCGGAGGTGGCCGCCGAGCTCGAGGTGTCCGAGCGCACCGCCCGACGCGACCTCGAGGCCCTGGGCATGGCGGGCATCCCCGTGTACTCGGTGGCCGGTCGGGGCGGCGGGTGGCGCCTGGCGGCGGCTCGCTGGACCTGTCGGGCCTCTCGGCGCCGGAGGTCCGCGCGTTGTTCCTCGTGGCCGGCCCGAGCTCGGCCTCACCTGAGGTCCGGGCGGCGCTGCGCAAGCTCGTCCGGGCGCTCCCCGAACCGTTGCGGGACCGCGCCGAGGCGGCCGCGGGCTCGCTGGTGGTCGATCCCGTCGGATGGGGCGACCGACGCCCCGATGGGGCCGACGATCCGCCGCTGCTGGGGGAGGTGCAGCAGGCCGTGATCGACGGAGTGCAGATCGAGATCGGCTACACCGACCGCACCGGCGCGCCCAGCCTCCGGGAGGTCTCGCCGCTCGGTGTGGCCGCCAAGGGAGAGCGGTGGTACCTGGTGGCGGCCACCGTCGACGGCCAGCGCACCTTCCGGGTGGACCGCATCCGGTCGGCGCGGCGCACGGGTGCGCCGGCCGAGCGCCCGGCGGACTTCGACCTCGGCGCCGCATGGGCTGCCGTGCGCGACCGCGTGGAGGAGTTGCGCCTGCCCGCGGTGGCCCACGCGTTGGCCCCCGTCCAGGTCGTGCCGCTCGCACAGTGGGTGCTGGGGCGACGCCTCACCGTCGGCGGGCCGGCGCCCGACGGCCGCATCGAGGTGCAGGTACGGGGCCACGATCTCCGTGCGCTCGCCGGCGAGCTGGCCGGTTTCGGCGCCGCCATCGAGGTCACGGGCCCCGACGAGCTCCGCCGCCGTCTCGGTGAGATCGGCCGCGAGCTGGTCGAGCGTTACCGCTGATCCCGCCGCCGGGCTCAGTGGCCCGTGGCCTCGATCTCTGCGAGACGGGCGCGGACCAGGGTGGCGACCAGGTCGGCCGGCAGGGGCTCGTCGAAGGCGAAGTGCAGCGAGCTCTTGGTCCGTTGGTGGCCGGCGAGCTCGGCGTCGAGTGACGGCAGGATGGTGCCGCTGTGGGGCAGGTAGCTCAGGTGCTTCGCGAACGCCGCGAAGCCGGCCACCACCTTCCCCTTGCCCTTCTTCGGGCCCGGCACCCGGAACGCGGGCATCTGGTACGAGATGCACTGCTCGGCCTCGGGGACGACGGCGAGGATGCGCCGCCGCATCTCCTCCAAGGTGCTCCGCCCCGGCTCGGGGACGTTCTCGAGGTAGGCGTCGATCTCGTCAGCAGCCACGAGCCCCAGTCTGGTCGCGCCGGGGGACGGTTCGCGCCGACGGCGAGTCAGGCGCTGAGGGCAGGGACGTCGGGGCGGCGGTCGACGGCTTCGACGTCGCGGGCGGTGAGCAACTCACCGCACTCGGGACAGGCCAGCTGGGGATGGGTGAGGTGCCCACAGGTGCGGTGGCGCAGCTCGACCACGGGCGGGTCGGCGGGGTCGGTCATCCACCGCTCGCCCCACTCGAGCAGTGAGATCACGACCGGGTAGAGGTCGAGGCCCTTCTCGGTGAGCCGGTACTCGTAGCGGACGGGGCGCTCGGAGTACGGCCGGCGCTCGAGCACGCCCTCGTCGACCAGCATCTTGAGGCGCTCGGCCAGCACGGGGCGGGGGGCGCCGGTGCGCTCCTGGAACTGCTCGAAGCGGCGGACCCGCCAGAACGCCTCGCGCAGGACGAGCATCGTCCACCGGTCGCCCAGCACCGAGAGGGACTTGGCCACGGGGCACGCCTGCTCGCCGATCTCACTCCAACGCATGGGTGTGACCCTAGTCATAGTGAGTTCGTTTTCAAAACGTACTACGTTCCGTTTATGAACTCACTTCAGGATGTGATGCAGGGGGGTCGGCCCACGGGGCTCGAGCAGTTGGCGAGCATCCGCGAGCGGGGCCCCGAAGCGGTGGGCGTGGCCGGCCTGCTCGACATGGCCATCGACGACCTGGGGGTGGGGCACGTCGTGTTCACCGCGGCGACCCGGCCGGCGTTCGGCAACCCGCAGGGCACGCTGCACGGGGGGATCGCGGCCACGCTGCTCGACTCGGCCATGGCCTGCGCCGTGTTCAGCGACCTACCCCCGGGGGCGATGGCGACCACCCTCGACCTGTCGGTGCGCTACCTGCGCTCGGCGCCGCTCGACGGCACCCGCCTCTGGGCGTACGGCGATCTCGTCCACCGGGGTCGCACCGTCGCCACCGCCGAAGGACGTCTCGTCGACGAGCAGGACCGACTCATCGCCACGGCCACCACGACCTGCCTCGTGGTCGGTGTCCAGAGGGAGGCAGTCGCATGAAGGCGCTCGACCCCAAGGTCGACCTGCTCCGGCGCCTCCCCAGCCTGGCCGCGGTCCGTCCGCGCGACCTCGCCTCGGTGGCGCCGCTGGTGGATGACCTCCACCTCCCGGCCGGCGCGGTCCTCGTCGCCGAGGGTGACCTGTGCCACGAGGTCGTGCTCGTCCTGTCGGGCGCCGCGACGGTGACGGCCGCCGGCCGGGTGCTCGGGACCGTGGCCGCGGGCGACGTCATCGGCGACGTCGCGGTGCGCGACCAGTTGCCCCACGACACCACGGTCACCGCCGCGACCGATCTCCACGTCCTGGTGGCGGGGCCCGAGAGCTACCGGGCCTTCGTGCGCCACCCACTGGTCGTGCGCCACGTCGCCAGCACCCTGAGCGACCGTCTCCGCCGCGCCGACGTCGGCGCTTGACCGGCGGTCCCGCCCCGGCGGGGTCAGAGGCAGGCGAACGTCGTGTCGAGGAGGGCGCGGTTGCGACTGCTCTGCCAGCGGGGGATGACGTGGTTCATCACGTACCCGAAGGCCACGCCGGCGTCGGGGTCGGCGCACCCGACCGCGCCGCCGGTGCCGAAGTGGCCGAAGCTGCGGGGGTTCGAGAAGAACGAGCGGCGCGGGTTGGTCGGGATGAAGCCGAGCCCGAAGGTGCCCACCTCCCCGAGCACGGGGCACTCCCCCGAGACCCACGGACGGGTGGCGTCGGCCAGCAAGGCCGGGGAGACGAGCGGTTCCGAGCCGAGGTCGCCGAGGATCGCGGCGTAGAGATCGCACACCCCGCGCGCCGACGCGTGGGAGTTGGTCGACGGCACCTGGGTCTGACGCCACTTGCGGGTGTTCACCACGCCCACTGACGAGTAGCCCGGCGGGTTGAAGTAGGCGAGCCAGAGGAGCCGGGCGTCATCGTCGAGCGTGTCGGGGTCGACCTCGGCCGCGAGACCCTCACCTCCGGACCCGCGGGGCGCCCACACGACGTCGGCGCACCGGTCGAGGTCGGTGTCGGGCACGCCGATCCAGTAGTCGACGGGGCGGTCGTGGCCCCGGGCGTCGACCACCGACCGGAGGTGCTCGCCGGGCCGCTCCCCCGTGACCCGGTGGACGAGCCCACCCACGAGGTGGCCGTAGGTGTTGGTGTGGTAGATCAGCCGGCTCCCCGGCTCGTACCAGGCCTCGGTGGCGGCGAGCGCCGCGGTCATGCGGTCCCAGTCCCACAGGTCCGCGTTGGTCAGCGGCTCGCGGATCGCCGGGACCCCGGCCTGGTGGGACAAGGCGTGGGCGACGGTGGCGCCGGCCTTCCCGCCGGCGGCGAACTCGGGCCAGACGTCGGCCACGGGCTGGTCGAGGGCGAGGCGGCCCTCGTCGACGAGCCGCAGGACCAGGGCGGCGGCGACGGCCTTGCCCACGGAGTAGACGTTGACGAGGGTGTCGTTGCGCCACGGCCGGGTGCGGGCCTCGTCGGCCCACCCGCCCCAGAGGTCGACCACCACCTCGCCCCGGACCCGCACGCAGACGGCGGCACCCACCTCGCCCCGCTCGGCGAAGTTGGTGGTGAACGCGTCGCGGACCGGCTCGAAGCCCGGGGCGACCGTGCCGCCGACGGGGGTCTCAGGTGCGGCCATCGCCGCAGTCTGCCTCGCTCGGCCGAGGGGTCGTGACCCCGGCCGGGTGCCCCGCAAGACTTCACCGGAGCGGAAGCAGAGGAGGCGGTAGCGTCGCCCGATGGACGAGGGCCGCCACGCCGCCCTGCGCGGGGTCCTGTTCAGCGACGTGGTCGACTCGACCGGGCTCCGCCAGCGACTGGGAGACGACCGCGCCGACGCCCTGCGCCGCGACCACAACGCACTCGTCGGCTCGGCGGTCGCCGCCCACGGAGGACGGGTCCTGCGGTGGACCGGCGACGGGGTCAAGGCCGACTTCGCCACGGCCTCGGCGGCGCTCGCCGCCGCCATCGAGATGCAGCGGGGGGTGGCGGCCTACGGCGAGCGACCGGGAGCGGTGAGCCCCTTCCAGATCCGCATCGGCGTCAGTGTGGGCGAGGTGGTCATCGAGGGCAACGAGGCCCACGGCATCGCCGCCATCGAGGCGGCTCGACTCGAGCCGATGGCCGCACCAGGGGAGATCCTCGCCACCGCCCTCGTGCAACGCCTCGGCCAGCGACGCACCGACGCGCAGTTCGAAGACGTGGGCTCGTTCGTCCTGAAGGGATTGGACGAGCCGGTGACGGTCGTTCGGGTGGTCGACGTGCTGCCTGCCGCCCTACGGCCCCTCCCGCCGGCGGTCACCGTCGACCGGCGGTTCCCGCTCGTCGGTCGGTCCGACGAGCTCGCCCGGGCCATGACCCGCTGGCAGGAGTGCCGCTCGGGGGCGGCGGCCACGGTGGTGGTGGCCGGATCACCGGGGCTGGGGAAGTCGCGCCTCGTCGCCCAGGTCGCCGATCGGGCCCACGGCGACGGGGCGCTGGTCCTCGCCGGCGGCTGCGACAGCGACCTGGCGTTGCCCTACCACCCCTTCGCGGCGGCGTTCGGCGAGGCGGCGTCAGTGGACGAGGAGTTGGCGGGTGCGGTCGCCGACGGCGCCGGGCCGTTGGGGCGGTTGTTCCCGTCGCGCCGGCCCGCCGGCCTCGATGACGCCGCCCCGTCCGCCCGCTTCGAGCTGTTCGAGGCGGTGGCCGACCTCGTCGATCGACTGGCTCGTGCGCAGCCGGTGGTGCTGGTCGTCGACGACCTCCAGTGGGCGGACCAGCCCTCGATCCAGCTCCTGCGTCACCTCCTCGGGCGGACCCGACACGATGCGCTCCTGGTCCTGGCCACCGTGCGCCCGGACGAGGTAGCTCCCGACCACCCGCTCGCCGAGCTCCTCGCCGAGCTCCGCACCCACCCGAGCGCCACCACCGTGTCGCTGACCCCCCTGCACCGGGCCGACATCAGCGACCTGGTGGCGGCGCGCGTGCCCTTCGCCCCCACACCTCATGTGGTTGCCCTCGCCGCACGGTTGTTGGAGGAGAGCGGGGGCAGCCCCTTCTTCACCTGTGAGCTCCTGGAGCACTTCTCGGCGACCGGCGAGCTCGAACGGCTGGTCGAGGAGGGTGCCGCCGCCGACCTCCCCATCCCCGACTCGGTCCGGGCGGTGGTGGTGCAACGCCTGGCGCGCCTCCCCGCGGCGGCGTCGGAGCTCCTGGAGATCGCCGCCGTGATCGGCATGTCGTTCGATCTGACGCTCCTCGCCGAGGTGACCGGCCGCCCCGAGCACGAGGTGCTCGAGGTGAGCGAGGAGGTCGCCCGTCTCGACCTGCTGCGGGAGGTGGGGATCGCCCGGTTCGCCTTCGCCCACGCCATCGTGCGGGCGACGCTGTTCGACTCGCTCAGCGCCAGCCGGCGGGCCCTCACCCACCGTCGGGTGGCCGAGGCCATCGTCCACCTCGGTCGCCAGGATCACGACGAGCTGGCGCACCACTGGCGGGAGGCCGGGGTGGCGGACCGTGCCGACGAGAGCCTCGAGCGGGCGGCGCGTCGGGACCTCGAGGCCCTGGCCTACGAATCGGCGCGGGACCGCTACCAGTACCTCGTCGAGGCCCACGGCTCGGCCCCGGCGCAGGACGCGGCCGCCCTCGCCCGCGCGCTGCTCGGCCGCGGCCTGGCCCGCCGGGCACTGGCCGAGTCGGGGTACCTCGCCGACGTCGAGCAGGCCGCCCGGCTCGGTCGCCGCCTCGGCGACGTCGACATCGTGGCCGAGGCGGCCATCGCCAGCGTGTGGCCGGGGACCTTCTTCCACATCGCCGGCGAGGTGCCCGCCGAGCTGGTCGAGCTGTGCGAGGACGCCCTCGGTCTGCTCCCGGCCGACGACCGGCGCCGGGTCCTCGTGCTCGCGACCCTCGCCTCCCACCTCAGCTTCGACCCGGACCGACCGCGACGGGTGGCGTTGCTCGCGGAGGCCGATGAACGGGCCCGTCGCATCGGTGACCCGGAGCTGATCGGATCGGTCCTCGTGGCCGAGCACCTCGCGCTGTGGGACCCGACCACGTTCGAGCGCCGCCAGGAGATCGCGGTCGAGGTCGGTCGGATGGCGCGGGCGTCGGGCAGCGTCGAGTTGGAGTTCTTCGGGGCCTTCTTCGCCGCGATCGGGGCGACCGAGCGTGGGTGGCTGGCCAAGGCCCGGGATCTCCTCGAAGGCCTCGGCGAGGTGGTCACCGCCAGCCAGAACCCCTACTTCGCGTTCCTCGTCGAGCGCCTCCTCCTTTCCCTCGAGATCACCGCCTGCGGCGCGGAGGTCCAGGGGAAGGTCGACGACCTGGTGAGCCGTTACGAGGCCACCCACGCCGACACCGCGGGGACGTGGGCCATCCAGACCGGGATGCTCGCCCTCCAACAGGGCACGTTCGGGGCCCTGGTCCCGACGTTGCGGACGATGATCGAGACCCGTTCCCGGGTCGGGACCAACTGGGCGGCGCCGTTGGGTCTGGCGCTGGTCGCGACCGGCGACATCGAAGAGGCGGCGGGGGTGCTCGAGGCGCTCGACTCACCTCCGCTCGACTACTTCTGGCTGACCACCGTGCAGATCGTCGCCGAGCTGGCCGTTGGCGTGGGTGACGAGGTCTGGCAGCAGCGGTGCATCGACGAGCTGTCGCCGTTCCGCGATCGGCTCGGGATCACCGCCTCGGGCTCGCTCTGCTACGGGCTGGTGGCCACGAACCTGGGGCAGCTGGCGCTGGCACGGGGTCGGGTCGACGAGGCGGTCGACCTCCTGCGCGAGGCGGCGGCCCGGGCGCACAACATGGGTGCGCCCTTCGAGTCGGTGCGAGCGAGGCGCCTCCTGGCGGCCGCGCTCCTGGCCGATGGGCAGCGCGCCGAGGCCGGCGGCCTGATCCTCGAAGCGGGGGCCGACGCACGTGCCCACGGTTTCGAGGGCGAGGCCGCGCTGCTCGCCGCGCTCGCCGGCGGCGGGTGATGCCATGGCTGCGGCGTTGACCGGGCGCCGGCTCAGTCCCTCTCGTCGCCGTCGGCGGTGATGACCGGGTCGCCGGGCAACCGGGAGGCCACCGGCATCTCCTGCACCAACGACCACGCCGCGGCCAGCGCGGCGTCCCGACCGGTGACGGCCACCAGGAACGGGGTCCGGTCGATGGCGAGCAGTCGCCCGTGCTCCAGGGCGGTCACGGTGGCGGTGCGTGGCACCGAGGCGAGGAGGGCCACCTCGCCGAAGCAGCTGCCCCGGCGGGCCACCCGGATGTGGTCGCCGTCCATGGTGATGTCGAAGGAACCGTCGACGACGGCGTAGAAGCGGTCGCCGATCTCGCCCTGGTGGATGACGACCTCGCCCTTCGCCACGGTGACCGGCTCGGCCACCCGGGCGACCGACTCGAGCTCGAGGGGTGGCAGGGTTGCGAACATCGTGAGCTCGTGGAGCACGGTCATCTCGACCACGGGGACGTCGGCGTCAGCGTCGGCGCGCCACACGGGTCGACCCACGAGGACGAGCACCACCAGGAGCACGACGGCGAGCCCGACGAGGGCGAGGGTCACCCCGTCGATGGCGATGAGCACCTGTGCGGTCCCGCTGCCGGCCAGGAGGCCGGCGCCGCCGACGAGCTCGACCAGCGCGAAGAGTGAGCCCAGGACGCGAGGGTCGGCGGAGCGCTGGAGCAGGATGGTGCCCAAGCCGTAGAGCAGGGCCGCGAGGAGCCCGAGCACCGGCAGGACGGCGATGGCGACCGGCAGCGTGGTGGCCATCGCCAGCAGGAGGCACAGGGTGGCGGACAGGGCGAGTCCGATCGCCAGCCACGGCGCCAGTCGGCCGCGGCGCACGAGCAGCGCGGCGACCCCCGCGCTGACGAGCGCACCGGTGCCGACGAGCGCACCGAGGAGACCAGGGGCGCTGGCACCGAGCCCGAGCTCGTCGAAGGCGAGCACCACCAGAGCGACGTCGAGGAAGCCGACGACGGCACTTCGGGCGGCCACCACGGCGAGGATGGCGATGGTCCGAGGCCGGGTCCGCAGGGTCTCCATGGCGCCCGCGAGCACGGGGCCGGGTCGCCACGACGCCTCGTGGAAGGTCGTCGAGGGCCCTCCTCCGCGACCCCCGGCGAGGCTCAGGGCGAGGGCGATGGCCACCAGCGCCGTGCACCCGGCGAGTGCACCCGACGGACCGCCCAGCGCGAGCAGGCCGGCGGCCACCAGGGGCCCGGCGAGCGCGCTGATCCCCTCGGCCTGGGACATCCACAAGTTGCCTCGGGTCAGCTCGGCGGTGGTGCGAACGGCGGCGGGGAGGAGGACGGCGCCGGTCGGCCGGAGGGTGCCCAGCGCGACCAGCGACACGACCGTCGCCGCCACCACCGCACCGACCGGCGCGTCCACCGACGCGAGCCAGGCCGCGGCGGCGAACCCGGCGACCTGCACGGCGAGGCCGGCTGCCCGCAGGCGGCGGGGTGGGAGGAGTCCCGCGAGCGCGGCGGCCAGTGGTGCGCCGACGACCTGCGGTGCCAGGAGGGCGAGGGAGGCGAGACCGGTGGCGCCGGCCCCCGACCGCTCGAAGGCGTAGACGAGCACCGCGATGACCGACGCCCACTCGGTGATGACGACCAGCAGGTGTGCCGTGACGAGGCGGACGAGCGCGCCGTTGGCGCGACGGGGCGAGCGTTCGCCACCCGACCCGTGCCTCGTGCCCACCGCCGCTCCCCTCGTGCAACGCAGCGCCGTTTCCTAGCACGGCGGCGTCGCCGGTGTTCAGGCTTCGGTGAAGAGGAAGTCGTCGAGGTCGGGTTCTCGGGTCCAGCGCCAGAAGTCGACGAGTCGCCAGGGGCTGAGGACGTGCACGTCCCCCTCAGCGTTCTTGTAGCGAGGGTGGGCTTCGATGTGGGGCGGCGTCGCCGGTGTTCAGGCTTCGGTGAAGAGGAAGTCGTCGAGGTCGGGTTCTCGGGTCCAGCGCCAGAAGTCGACGAGGCGCCAGGGGCTGAGGACGTGCACCTCGCCCTCCGCGTTCTTGTAGAAGTTGTGTTCGATGTGCGGTGACGCCCACACCGTCATCTTCAGCTCGGCCTGGCAGCGCTCGTACCACTCGTCGTACTTGTCGGGTCGGGGCTCCATGGCGGCGAGCCCCTGGTCGGCGAGGGCCTCGAGGCACTGGACGATGTAGCGGACCTCGCACTCGGAGTGGAAGATCAAGCTGCCGCCGCTGGCCAGGTTGGTGCCGGGCCCGTAGAGCATGAAGAAGTTGGGGAAGTCGGGCACGGTCATGCCGAGGTAGGCCCGGGGGCGGATGCCCCACCGCTCGCGGAGGTCGGCGCCGCCGCGGCCCACGATGTGCATCGGCAGGAGCATGTCGTTGGCCCGGAAGCCGGTGGCCCAGACGATGACGTCGGCGACGTGCTTGACCCCGTCGCTGTCGACCACGCCGTCGGCCTCGAGGTGGTCGACGCCGGCGCGCACGAGCTCGACGTTCGGCTTGCACAGGGCCTTCAGCCAGCTGCCGTTGTCCTGGAGCGTCCGCTTGCCCGTGGGCGGGTAGTCCGGCACGCACTTCTCGACGAGGTCGGGGCGATCCTCGAGCTGGCTGGTGATCCAGTCGGTGAACATGACCCTGGTGAGGTCGTTGATCTCGCTGACGGCGGTCTCCTGGTGTTCCCAGGTCGGGTCGACCTGGGCGGTGAGCAGGCCCTTGTCGCAGCCCGGCCAGAAGATGAGGAAGCGGAACCAGCGCCCGTAGAAGGGCAGGTGACGCACGGCCCACTGCACGCCGGGGCCGGCGGGCTCGTGGTAGTTCGGGTTGGGGAACATCCACTGGGCGGTGCGTTGGATGACGGTGAGGTGGCCGACCCGGTCGGCGATGGCGGGCACGAGCTGGAACCCGGTGGCGCCGGCGCCGATCACGACCACCCTCTTGCCGGTCAGGTCGATCGAGTCGTCCCAGCGGGCGGTGTGGAACGAGGGCCCGTCGAAGGTGCCGGGGACGTCGGGGAGGAAGGGTCGGTTCAGCTGGCCGACGGCGCTGATGACCGCCCGGGCGGTGAGGGTCTCGCCCGAGTCGAGGGCGACCGACCAGGTGTTGGCGTCGTCGTCCCAGGTGGCGCCGGTGACCTCGGTGCCCCAGCGCACGTGCTGGTCGACGCCGTGCTTCTCCATGACCCGCTGGAAGTAGGCCTGGAGCTCGGGCTGCTGGGCGAAGAACTCGGTCCAGTGGTCGGCGGGCTCGAAGCTGTAGCAGTAGAAGTGGTTGCCGACGTCGACCCGGGCGCCGGGGTAGCGGTTCTCCCACCAGGTGCCGCCGACGCCCTCGTTCTTCTCGACGATCACGTAGGGGAAGCCGGCCTCCTGGAGGCGGATCGCGGCGAGCAGGCCCGACATGCCGCAGCCGATGATCACGACCGGCAGGGCGGCGGCGGCCTCGGGATCGGGCGGTTCGACGGCACGGGCGTCGCCCCCGTCGAGCTCCATCTCCTCGAGGAGCATCTCGACGTACTCGTCGGGGACCTCCTCGCAGACCAGCCAGTCCATCATCCGGTGGATCAGGTCCCGGTCGAGTGGCTCGGGCTCGGGGCAGCCTCGGTCCCGCCAGCCCTTGATGACCTCCAGGGCGAAGGCCCGGGCCGCGGCCTGGTCCTCCTCGCTCATGTAGCCCTGGTAGTCGTTGAGGAACAGGCCTTGGGGACGGAGCGGCCCGTCGAGGATCGACGCGTCGCCGCTCATGTGCAGGCACGAGAGCAGCAGGGTGGGGACCGAGACGTCCTCGAGGAGCGCGGCGAGCTCGTCGTCGCTCACGTCCTCGGCGGTGAAGGGCAGGCCGGCGTGAGGGTTGCGCACGACGGCGACGGTAATCCGGCGGCGCAGTGAGTCACGGCAACGGTCTGGACGTCGCTTCGGCCGCGCAGTGCCAGCACGTGCGGTCGGTCGTTCCCGCTCGCATCGCCGGCAGCTTGGGCAATGTCGGCCCCGTGGTGCTCGCCCAGGTCCGGGAGACCGTGGCCGTCCTGCTCGACCTGCCGGGCTGATCGACGAAGCGACCGCCCGGCGGCCCGCTCAGCCGCCGGTGACGGGATGGCGCTGCTGGAGCTCGACCAGCAGGGCGAAGAGCTCGTGGCGGCCCAGGGCCTCGGGCGTCAGGTCGTCCGGGCCGAAGCCGGCGGCGGCGAACCCGTCGAGGAGGTCGCGTCGCATCCAGGCGTAGAAGGGCGCCTCGAAGGGCGCGACCGCCAGGTGGTGGCGGTAGAGGCGCCGAGCTTGCTCCGCCTCGTCGAGGCGGAGCGCGGCGTACGAGGCGATCAGGGCCTGGTCGGCCTTGGCCGCGACAGCACCCAGGCGGTCGGTGACGACGGTCGCTTCGGCGAGGACCGGGACGGCCGCAGGGGGGTCCACCATGGCGAGCGCCGCCGACCGGCTGTTGAGGATGGCCGATTCGATGGTCGAGCCGCTGTCGTGCCAACCCGGGTCGCGGTCGATCAGAGACAGCAGCGCGGGCGCTTGCGCTACCGCCCGCTCGTCCTCGAGGAACGCGCCGGTGAGGAGGCCGATGGTGGACCCCCACCACACGGGGCCGCCGATGGCCCGGGCGTCGGCCAGCAGCTGCTCGGTGGCAGCCTCGAAGGCAGGGTCGTCCGGATTCTCCATCTGGAGGAGGCAGCCGCGGGCGAACGTCTCCGCGGTCGGGTCGCCACGGAGGAGGGCCACCTGCCGCATGCGCTCGGCCGAGGCACGCAGGTCGTTGCGATCCCCGGTGAAGATCGCCACCAGCACCGGCACCTGGTAGGCCCAACCCGACTCCGCGATCTCCGGGTGCTCGGCGGTCAGCGTTCGGACCTGCTCGTGCAGGGCGAGGGCGTCGGTGAAGTTGCCGGCGATCATGGTGTTCGACGCCACCGACCACAGGGCGTCGTACCGGACCTGGAGGTCGAGCTCGGCGCCGGCGTCGAGGGCGGGGCGGAACCACCCGATGGTCTCGGCGGGCGCCTCTTGGCTGAGGAACGTCCACATCGGTGCGGCCATGGCGGCGAGGTCCTGGACGCGGCCCGTCGCTCCGAGCCATTCGGCGGTCGCGCGGAGGTTGTCGATGGCGGCGAGGAGCACCGCCCGGGCCTCGTCGTGGTCCGCGCCGCCCATGCGGGGGCCTTCCCGGAGCGCCATCGCCAGGAAGTGGTCGGCGAACCGGGTGCGGGCCTCCTCGGCCTCGCCGGCGTCGGTGAGGCGGTCGTCGCCGTACTGGCGAAGCGTCTCGAGGAGGCGGTAGCGGCCGGTCTCGCCGTCGTGGTTGACGAGGGAGCGCTCGACCAGCCGGGTGACCTGGTCGAGCACGGTGAACTCGTCGCCGTCGGGCCCCGCCACCACCGCGGCGGCGTCGGCGAGGCCGAAGCTGCCGGCGAACACGGACAGCGTGCGGAAGACCCGCTGCTCGTCGGGGTCGAGCAGGCCGTAGGACCAGTCGACCGTCGCGAGCAGGGTGCGGTGGCGCTCGTGGCCGCGGCGCGCGCCGGCGAGGAGCCGGAAGCGCTCGCCGAGGCGGGCACAGATGTCGGCGGTGGACATGGCGCCCACCCGGGCGGCGGCCAGCTCGATGGCGAGGGGTACCCCGTCGAGGCGCCGGCAGATCTCCACGACGTCGTCGAGGTTGTGCTCGTCGATCGTGAAGCCGCCGCGGGCGGCCGCGGCGCGCTCGGCGAACAGTCGGAGCGCGGGGTAGTCGGCCGTTGTCGCGACCAGCGTCGCCGGGTCGGGGAGCGCAAGGGGGCGGAGGTGCTTCACCGTCTCGCCGGCGACGTCGAGCGGCTCGCGCGAGGTGGCCAGCAGGCGGACCTCGGGGGCCCGGGCCAGGATCTGCCCGGCCAGGTCGGCGGCGGCGTCGATCACGTGCTCGCAGTTGTCGAGCACGAGCAGCGTGGTGCGGCCGGCCAGGTGGTCGACAAGGGCGTCGGTGCCCGACGACGCGCCGGTGGCGCCCATGGCCGAGCCCACGGCACGGACCACGTCGCCGCCGTCGAGGGCGGGGGCGAGGTCGACGAACCAGACGCCGTCGGGGTGCTCTCCGGCGAGCGCCGCGGCGACCTCGACCGCCAGGCGCGTCTTGCCCATCCCGCCGACCCCGGTGATCGTGACGAGGCGGTGATCGCTGAGGTCGGCGACGAGTCTGGCGACGTCGTCGTCGCGACCGATGAGGTCGGTGGCCGGCGTGGGCAGGTTGGTCGGGACGAGGGCGTTCGACCGCAGCGGCGGGAACGGCTCGGTGCCGACCTGGTGCACGTGGACGGGGGCCAGCAGGTCGCGCAGGCGGTGCTCACCCAGGTCGAGGGTGGGGGGCGGGTCCTCGACCACGCCGAGGGTCGTGGCCGTGCAGACGACCTGGCCGCCGTGGGCGAGGGCCATGAGGCGGGCCGTTCGGTTCACCGCACTCCCGAAGTAGTCGCCGTCGCGCTCGACCGCCTCGCCGGTGTGGATGCCCATGCGAACCCGCAGCACCGCGTCGTCGGGCCAGTCCTCGGCGGCGAGGGCGGCTTGCGCCTCCTCCGCCGCGGCGAGCGCATCGCCGGCGCGGGCGAACGCCACCGCGAACCCGTCGCCGCCGGTCGCGAACACCTGTCCGTCGTGGGCGGCGAAGGCCGCCCGGAGCAGCGCGTCGTGGCGGGGGAGCGCGGCCTGCATGGCCGCCGAGTGGCTCTGCCACAGGCGGGTCGAGCCCTCGATGTCCGAGAACAGGAACGTCACCGTCCCCATCGGCCCCCCGCCCATGGCCGAACGCTACCCCTGTGCGTTTCGCCGCGGCCTCAGAAGAACTGGGTCAAGCGTGCTCGAACGACTCGAGCGCCTCTGCGGGGATGCCCAGTGTGCCGTCGGCGAGGCGAACGCGTGGGAGCCGTTCCTCGTACATGGCCTTGATGACCACGCGGGTCTCGACACCCAGGCGTCGTGCCGCCTCGGCGGGAAGCAGCGGCTCAGGCTCACTCATCGCACGCCTCCTTCGTCGAGGCCGAGTCTACGGTGCAGCAGGCGCACGACGGTTGCGAGCTCATCCTGCAGACCGAGCCCGGCGTGACGTTCCCGAAGCTCGAGGCGGGCGTCTTCGAGGGCTTCGAGGACGCGGAAGGCCTCGTCCAGGTCGAGCACGAGTCCGAGCGGGACCGGGTCGTCGTCGCCGTCTGGCGAACGGGGGCCGGGTGGTTTCGCCATGCGCCCCAACGTAGGAAGGGGGTGCGACAGTCTCCCCGGGTGAGGAGTCGCCACTACGGTCGGACCCATGAGCGACGCCGACCCGATCGTGGACGTCATCGACCGCTGGCACGCGCACCTGCGGGGGGAGCTGGCGGGCGGGCTCGACGAGCTGCTGCACGACGACGTGGTGTTCTTCTCGCCCATCGTGTTCACGCCTCAGGAGGGCAAGGCGGTCACCAAGCTCTACCTCGAGGCGGCGGGTCAGGCCCTGCCAGGCGAGGGTGGCGGCGCCGGCGCGCCCGTCGAACGGGACGAGGCCGAGCGACCGCCCGGCGCCTTCCGCTACACGAAGAAGGTGCTGAGCGGCGACACCGCCGTGCTCGAGTTCGAGACCACGGTCGAGGGCAAGTACGTCAACGGCGTGGACATCATCCGCTGCGACGACGACGGCAGGATCGTCGAGTTCCGGGTGATGATCCGCCCGCTTCAGGCGGTCAACACCGTCCACCAGCAGATGGCCCGCATGCTGGAGCTGCTCCAACAGCAGGGCGGCTGACCCGGCGTCAGCGCTCGGGCTCGACGACCACGGCGTCGCCGGTGCGCACCGTGCCAGGGTGCAGGACGGTGCCGTAGAGGCGGCTCCAACCCGGGTGACGGTCCTGGTCCATGCGGCGGAAGTCGCCGCCGGTGAACCAACCGGCGTTCTTGGCGCACGGCGTGGCGTACGACGACAGCTCGAGCAGCAGCTCGTCGCCGATCGCCACGAGGGCACCGGGCCGCAGCGAGGCCCAGTCGAGGCCGGCGACGGTGACGTTCTCGCCGGCCGAGCCCGGCTGGATGGGGTGGCCCTCGACCCGGAGTGCCTCGATGACGTCCAGGCCGTAGAGGCACACCGCCTGGAAGGGTCGACCGTGGTGGACCCTGTCGTTCTGCTGGTCGCCGGCGAGGCCGCGGAACCCGACCTCGGCCTCCGTCACCGAGAGCTTGGGCACGCCGCCGCCGCTCACGTTGAGCTGGTGGATGGTGCCCGTCTGGTGGGCGACGCCGTCAGACAACCGGTGGCGCAGGCGTCCGAGGTCGTGGCCGTGGTGGAGCACCTCGTGGAGCTGATGGCGGACGATCCAGTGCTGGTCGACGAGGCCGAGGCGGGCCTCCGAGGTCAGCGCCCACTCGTCCGGTGCGAGGTGTCGGTAGAGGTCGAAGAACGCCACGGCCTCGACGTCCATGGCCGCGATCGTGGCCTCGACGTCGGCGAACCGGGTCTGGTCGGGCTGGAAGCCCCGGTACTCGGGGACGCTCGCGCCGTCGCGCCCGACCCGCACCTCGGTGCGGCCGCGCCAGATCGCGAAGGCCTGGCGCACGTGGTCGACGTACTCGAGGATCGACCAGGTGTCGGTCGCCGGCCGGGTGTTGGCCAGCTCGAGGTCGACGCCTTCGAGGATCCCCTGGTAGAACGCGCCGCCGAGGCGCACGGCGTTGACCGCGGTCTCGTCGTCGTACTCGTCCCAACGGAACCCGCACTCGTCGCACACGTCGATCGGTGCCCGCTCGTCGGTGATGTCCACGAGTCAAGTGAACCGGATCGGGGCCGCCCGCGCCGCGGGTAGCCTCTGGCCGACGGTGGATTCCGGTCGAGGGCGGCCGACGGGTCACCGTTGTGACGCCACCCCGGGGGATGACCACGCCATGAAGCTCGAAGACGTCGACCTCTGCGATCTCGATCGCTTCGTCAGCGCCCAGCACCACGAGATGTTCCAGGTGCTGCGCGCCGAGGACCCGGTCCACTGGACGCCCGAACCGGACGGACCCGGCTTCTGGTCGATCACCAAGCACGCCGATCTGGTCCAGGTGAACCGCGACCACGAGACGTTCAGTGCGGAGAAGGGTGGCATCACGCTGCACGAGTTCGACGCCGACGAGAGCTCCATCGACATGCGCGGCAAGATCATGGTGATGACCGACCCGCCGCGCCACACGCGGTACCGGTTGCTCGTCAACAAGGGGTTCACGCCCCGGATGATCGGGTTGATCGAGTCCCACCTCGCCTACCGGGCGGAGCTCATCGTCGACTCCGTGATCGAGCGGGGCGAGTGCGAATTCGTCACCGACCTCGCCGCCGAGCTGCCGCTCCAGGCCATCGCCGAGATCATGGGGGTGCCCCAGGAAGAGCGGCACCTGCTGTTCGAGTGGTCGAACGCGATGGTCGGCGCCGACGACCCCGAGTACAACAAGAACGAGAACAACCGGGCCATCGCCCAGGGGGCCGCGGCCGAGCTGTACCTGTACGCCGCCGCCCTCGGCGAGGCCCGGCGCAGCGACCCCCGGGAGGACATCGTCACCCGCCTCATCAACGCGGAGATCGACGGGGACAAGCTCACCTCCGAGGAGTTCGAGCTGTTCATCCTGCTGCTGGCGGTGGCCGGCAACGAGACCACCCGCAACGCCACCGCCCACGGCATGCACGCCCTGATGACCAACCCCGACCAGTTCGCCCTGCTCTGCGAGCAGCCCGAGCTGCTGCCCTCGGCCATCGAGGAGATCCTGCGGTGGGCCTCGCCCGTCCTCTACTTCCGCCGCCAGGCCACCCAGGACTACGAGCTGCGGGACAAGACCATCAAGGCCGGGGACAAGGTGGCCATGTGGTTCGTGTCGGGCAACCGCGACGAGGAGGTGTTCGAGGACCCGTACACCTTCGACATCACCCGCACCCCCAACGACCACATCGCGTTCGGCGGCGGCGGGGCCCACTTCTGCCTCGGCGCCAACCTGGCCCGCCTCGAGCTGCGCCTCCTGTTCGAGCAGATCGCGGCCCGAACGCCCGACATGCGCATCGCCGGCGACGTCGAGCGCCTGCGCTCCAACTTCATCGGGGGCATCAAGCACATCCCCGTGGAGTTCACCCCCGGAAAGCGCCTCCACCCCGAGCCCGTCCCCGCCTGATCTGGACGGGGCCGGCGGCCGGGCTCGTGTGCCAAGCTCAGCGCTGAGCACCGACGACACGAGGAGTGGGCGGCATGGGACTGCGCGATCGCATCGAGGACCGACGGGGCGGCGGCGCCACCCGCTTCAAGATGCAGGAGAAGCTGCTGTCCATCGGCGACGACTCGTGGGTCGAGGACGAGGCCGGCAACAAGGTCTTCAAGGTCAACGGCAAGGCCATGCGCATCCGCGACACCTGGATTCTCGAGGACCTCTCGGGCAACGAGGTGGCCGAGATCAAAGAGCACAAGCTCAGCGTGCGGGACGCCATGAAGATCCACCTCGGCGGGCGTGAGGCCACGGTCAAGAAGGCCCTGGTGGGGCCGCGCCAGCGCTTCCACGTCGAGGTCGACGGGGGCGACGACCTGCACGTGCAGGGCAACTTCGTCGATCACGAGTACGAGATCGAGAAGGGTCGCGACACCGTGGCCAAGGTGTCCAAGAGCTGGTTCCGGGTGCGTGACTGCTACGGCGTCGAGGTGGAGCCGGGCGCCGACCCCGCCCTGATCCTCGCCATCACGGTCGCCATCGACGGCATGACCCGCGACGGGGCCTGAGGCCCCGGCCCCCGTCGATCGAGAGGCACGACCATGCCCGCCCCGCTCGTCCCGCACTACCACGTCGGCATCGTCGTGAAGGATCTCGCCGCGGCGCAGGCCGAGCTCTCCGAGCAGCTCGGCGTCACGTGGGGGCCGACCCTGCGCCTCGACGAGGTGGAGTACCGCACCGCCGACGGTGAGGACATCGCCCTGCCGACGGCCATGTGCTACTCGGTCGAGGCGCCCCACCTCGAGCTGATCGAGGAGCTGCCCGGCTCGGTGTGGGTCTGCAACGAGCACTCCAACCTGCACCACCTGGGCTTCTGGAGCGACGACCTGCCGGGCGACTCCGAGCGGCTGGCCGCATCGGGCTGCCCACTCGAGCTCGCCGGCCGGGCCGGCGCCGAGGCTCCCGTGACCTTCACCTACCAGCGGGGCGGGCTGGGCGTGCGCCTCGAGGTGGTCGACGCCGGCATGCGCGACGCCCTCGCCGGCCTCTTCCGCCCCGCCGGCTGACGGCGCCGCCGGCCGCCGACGGTGCACCGGTGACGGGCGACCCGGCCGACGGCGGTGTCGCAGCGGGCTCTCCATCCCGCTGGCATCTCGCCGGGTCCCCTCGTCGCGAGGGCGTCAGCGACGGGCCTGACGGCGGGCGCCGGCCACGATCAGCCGTTCGGTGAGGCCGGTGGGGAGCCGGGCCAGCAGCGCGAAGACGCCGGCGTCGGGGCCGATCAGGATTCGGCGGCGCTTGCGCACCACGCCGTCGAGGATGACCTCGGCGGCCTGCTCGGGTGAGGTGCGGGCGGCCCGGTGGAAGCGGGCGGCTCGTTCGTCGGCGCCGCCGGTGAGGGCGGCGCTGTCCTCGTCGAAGCGGGCGTTGCGCACGATGCCCGTGCGGACGCCGCCGGGGTGGACCGTCGAGCACGTCACCGCGGTGTCGGCCAGGTCGAGCTCGAGCCGGAGCGCGTCGGTGAAGCCCCGCACGGCGAACTTCGACGCGTTGTAGGCGGACTGCGTGGGGATGCTCACCAGGCCGAACACGCTCGACACGTTCACGATGTGGCCCTCGCCCGCGGCGAGCAGGTGGGGCAGGAAGGCCTTGGTGCCGTGGACGACCCCCCAGAAGTTGATGTCCATCAGCCAGTGGGCGTCCTCGAGCGACATGGCATCGACGGTGGCCCCCAGGGCCACGCCGGCGTTGTTCACCACCAGGTCGACGGCGCCGAACTCGTCGATGACCGCGTCGGCCCAGGCCTGCACCTGGCCGGCGTCGGCCACGTCCACGACCCGGGTGCGGACCTTTCCGCCGTGGCCCTCGCAGCGCGCCGCGGTGGCGGCCAGACCGTCCTCGTCCACGTCGACGAGGGCCAGGTTCGCGCCCTGGCGGGCCAGTGCCTCGGCCAAGGCCTGGCCGATGCCCGAGCCGGCCCCGGTGACGGCCGCGGTCTTCCCGTCGAAGGGCCCGCGCCGGTGGTCGTCGCTCGTGGCGGACGGCGCGGGTGACGGGCGCCCGTCGGCCGGAGCACCCGTTGCGGCCCACCCGGCACCGGGAGCCGTGGTGAGCTCGAGGGCGTCGAGGTGCAGCGGATCTCGGCCGAGGTCCCGCCGGTCGAGCAGGTAGTTCTGCGGGCTGCGCCACGGCAGTTCGCTGCCCTGCTTCGGGAAGCGGTCGACCGCCCGCAGCATGTAGCCCGAACGGAGCCCCAGCAGGGGCTCGGGCGTCGTGGCCGCCCCGTGGTTGACCGGGACGCAGGTGGTCAGGCCCTCGGCGTGCATGTGGTCGAGCAGTCGGGCCACCCACGAGCACGTGAGGTCGGCCCGCAGCGTCCAGGAGGCGTTCGCGTAGCCGACCACCAGCGCCAGGTTGGGCACGCCTTCGAGCGCCATGTTGCGGTACGTCAGCCGCTCGGTGACGTCGACCACCTCGCCGTCCACCGACAGCTCGATGCCGCCCAGGAACAGCAGCTCCAGCCCGGTGGCGGTGACGACCACGTCGGCGGGAAGGTCGCGGACCTCGTCGCCGGAGGGACCACGGGCACCGGGCTTCAGGGCGAGCCCGTCGGCGGTGAAGCGCTCGATGTGGCCCGTCACCACGCTGGCGCGACCCGACCGCAGCGCCGCAAAGAGGTCGCCGTCGGCCACCAGGCAGAGGCGCTGGTCCCACGGGTCGTAGTCCGGGGTGAAGTGGGTGGCGATGTCGATGTCGGCGGGCAGCTCCTTCTCGAGCCGCTGGTGCAGCCCCCGCCGCACCATGGCCGGGCGCCGCTTGCTGGCCTGGAACAGGGCGGTGGCGCGCAGCGCGTTGCCCCAACGCAGCACCCAGGCCGCGGCTCGAGCCGGGAGGACCCGGCGCAGGGCGGCGTCGCCGGGCCTGGTGGTCGGCACCGCGGCCACCCAGCTCGGCGAGCGCTGGAGCATCGTGACGTGGGCGGCCTGCTCGGCCAGCGCCGGCACGAGCGTGACCGCGGTGGCGCCACTGCCGATCACCACGACCCGCTTCCCGGTGACGGCGAGGTCCTCGGGCCAGAACTGCGGGTGCACGATGGTGCCGGCGAAGTCCTCGCCGCCGTCGATCTCGGGCTCGTGGCCCTTGTCGTAGCGGTAGTAGCCGGTGCAGCTGATCAGGTACGAACAGGTCAGCCGGATCTCTTCGGCGACCCCGTCGCGCTCGGTCTCGACCGTGACCGTCCACCGGGCGTCGGGCGAGGACCACTCGGCACGCACCACCCGGTGGCGGTAGCGGATGCGCTCGTCGATGCCCTCGGCGGCGGCGGTGTCGTGCAGGTACTGGAGGATCGAGGCGCCATCGGCGATCGACCGCTCGCCCGTCCACGGCCGGAAGGGGAAGCCGAGCGTGTGCATGTCCGAGTCCGACCGGATGCCGGGGTAGCGGAACAGGTCCCACGTGCCGCCGAGGGTGTCGCGGCCCTCGAGGACCGCCCAGCTGGCCCATGGGCAGGTGGTGTTCAGATGGTGGGCGGCACAGATGCCCGAGATGCCGGCACCGACCACCAGGACGTCCAGGTGTTCGACGTCGTCGTTCGGCGCGGCCGCCGATGCGGTGGCCATGGATCAGGCCGCCCGGCTGCCGGCGAGGCGGTCCGTCAGGGTGCCCTCGGGCCCGAACAGCTCGACCCGCCAGTGCGCCACGAGCGCCCGCGTGTCGCGGTCGTTCGGGTGGAAGCCGGGGCGGTTGTAGGCCCGGATGCTGCGCCACGTGTCCCGGCGGAGGATCGGCGCGGACCGGAACCGGCGCAGGCTGGCCCACAGGGTGCGGGGCCGCCGGGCCTCGGGGTCGTGCAGCACCGACGACGCCAGCAGCACCGTGGCGCCGAGCATCAGGTTCAGGCAGACCAGGTTCATGGCGCGTCGACGCTGGCGCTCGGTGCCGCCGACGGCACGGAACACGTCGAAGGCGACCGCCTTGTGCTCGGACTCCTCCAACGCGTGCCAGAGGAGGAGGTCCCCCACGATCGTGTCGCCGCCGAAGGAGCGCTCCGCCTCGTCGGTGAGGGCCAGTTCGGCGAGGGTGGCGGTGACGTGCTCCATGGCTGCGGTGTTGGCCAGCGCCATCATCGGTGAGGCGACGCGCTCGCGGAGGCGGACCATGCGCTCCATCATGTGCCCGAACCGCTCGGTGGGGTACCCCAGCTCGGCGAGGCGCTCGTTCAGCACCCGGTGCTCACGGCCGTGGGTGGCCTCCTGGCCGATGAACCCGGCCACGTCGCGGCGCAGCGTGGGATCGGTGATCTGGTCGCGGTAGGTGCGGACCGAGCGGACGAAGCCGTCCTCGCCGGCCGGGAAGGTGGCCGAGAGCAGGGCGAGGAAGTGGCTCGAGACGGGGTCGCCGCCGTTGGCGAAGTACTTGGGCACGGCGGGCATGGCGTCGTCGAAGGAGATGCGGCGGGTCGGGACCGAATCGCTCATGGGACAAGGGTGACGGATTTGAGTATTTCAGTCAAGTGCTCATTTCGGAGGATCGGCCTGCTACGGTGGTGCCGTGCCGAATGACGGAGCGGCCACCAAGGGCGAGCGCACGCGGCGGGCCATCCTCGACGCGGCGATCGAGCGATTCGGCGCCGACGGCTACCGGTCGACCTCGGTCGCCACCGTCGCCCGCGCCGCCGGTGTGGGCCCGACCGTCCCGTTCGCGTACTTCCCCAACAAGCCGGCGTTGTTCCGGGCCGCACTCGATGAGGACGCCGCTGGCCTCATCGCCGTCGCCCACAGGCTCCTCGCCGACCTGGATGACGAGCGCCACTGGCGCGGGGCACTCATGCCGACCCTGGTGGTCGCGGTCGACGACCATCCCTTGGCCCGCCGGGTGCTCTCCGGGCTCGAGCCCGAGGCCACCAGTCGGATGCTCGAACTGCCGGCGCTGGCCAACCTGCGAGCCACCGCGGCGCAGCGGCTGCGCGACGGCCAGGCCGCCGGCGTGGTCCGTGCCGACCTCGATCCCGACTCGATCGGCAGCGGCCTCGTGTTGATCTTCATCTCCCTCCTGATGTCATCGCTCCAGTTCGGCGTCGACGGCGCCGCCCCGCACGTCGACGACGTCCTGGCGGTGTTCGACGCCGCCCTCGAGCCTCCCGCCTGACGGGAGGTCCCGGCGACGCTGGTCCGCGAACCGGGCCCGGTGGTCAGGGCGCCGGCGGGAGCTCGCCGATCGAACGCAGGTAGTCGACGGTGTCGCGGAAGGTGTCGACCAGGGGGCGCCACCGCACGCCCAGGTCGTCGAGCGTGGGCTGGTCGTCGGTGGGCCGGCCGGCGGACATGATCACCGCGGCCTCGGCCGACAGGGGCAGCGAGTCCTGGCCCTGGGCCCGCAGCTCGTCGCACTGGCGTCCCAGCTCGAGCAGCTCCTCGGCGGTCACCGGGTTGCCGGCCACGTCGACGCCGGCGCCCTCGCTGAGGGCGCTGACCCAGTCGGCCCAGGTGACGTAGGTGCCGCCGGCGAGGTAGCGGCGCGGGCCGCGGCCCGGCTCGACCGCGGCGACGATCAGGGCGGCGAGGTCGCGCACGTCGACCACGCCGAGCCCTCCTGGCGGGACGAGCATGAACGCGCCCATCGCGCCGAGGATGGCGGCGAAGCTGCCGTCGAGGTGCGGCGACCGGGGCCCGTAGACGCCACCGAGGACGAGCGACGTGACCGGCGCGCCCTCCGCCTGCCACTCCCGTACCAGCAGCTCGGCCTGGAGCTTGGAGGCGCCGTACGCGGAGTGGGGCTCGGCCAGCGAGGTGTCGAGGGTGACGACGTCGTCGCCGGTGGGCAGGTGCACGGTGATGGTCGACGTGTAGATCACCGGGTCGCAGCCGGCGGCGAGGGCGCCACCCACCACGGTGCGCACCCCTTCGACGTTGGCATCCGAGGCCGGCCCGGTTCCGTCGGCCACGCCGATCTCGCCGGCGGCGTGCACCACCGCGTCGCAACCGTCGACCGCGGCGGCGACCGCTGCCGCGTCGGTCATGTCGCCGACGGCCACCTCCACCTCGACCGCGGTCCCGTCGCCGTGTATGGCCAGCGCCGGCGCCACCCGCTCGGGCCGTCGGGCCAGGACCCGCACGTCGTGCCCGGCCTCGCGCAGCGCAACGGCGGCGTGCGACCCCACGAACCCCGTCGCTCCCGTGACCAGCACCCGCATCTTCGGCTCCTCCTCCCGGTCCCTCGGGCGCTCGGCCCCGACGGGCAACCCTACGGCTGTTCTGGCGCCGGCTTGGACCCACCGGGCAGGGGCTCCGTGCCGGTTCCGCCGGTTCGGGTCCGGAGCGGTTCAGGTGTCGCCAGCGAGCCGCCAGGGCGCGAGGTCCCCAGCGGCGAGGCGCTCGACGCGCTGCGTCCAGCCGGTCATGCCCAGCGCCTCGGTGGTGCGGTGGACCTCGTCGCATAGCGCCTCGGCCCGGTCGTCGTCGTCGCCGTGGCCACGGAGGCGCAGGGTCGTGGCCAGCTCGAGGCGGGCCACGGACCCGAACGAGGGCGACCCGATGGCGTCACACTGCGCCACGCCCCGCTCGAGAAAGGCGACGGCCCGGTCGAGTCTTCCGGCGGTGGTGGAGAGGATCCCGAAGGCAGTGTCGTAGGGGCCGTGGAAGTAGGCCACGGTGTTGGTGATGAAGCAGCCGCTGTGCGAAGCGAACTCGTCCGCGTACGCCGCCGAGGCCTCGCCCTCGCCGAGTCGGCGCAGGGCCTCGGCCACCATGGAGACGTTCGAGGCCCGGGTGATGGCCGGCCGGGTGTGGTCGACGGTGCGCCACTCGTCCCAGTACCCGCGGACCTCGGGGAGCGGACGTCCGGAGCCGAGGTAGCCGAAGTAGACGTCGAAGGCGCCGGGGATGACATCCTTCGTGGCCTGCCACCAGTGGGACGACGCGGGCCAGTCTCCCCGCAGCCACGCCACCTGACACCGGCCGAAGTTCTCGGTGATGGGACCGAGGAGGTACTCCGGACCGAGTGGCTCGTCGTGCAGCCCGGCCACGACCTCGTCGGCGAGGTCGAAGCGCCCGGCGATGAAGGCCAGGGTGATCTCGATCTGGGCGAGGATGCTTCTGGAGAGGGCCCGGGCCCCGACCAGGGCGGCGATGCTCGACCGCTCGAAATCGCGCCGGAGCCGTTCGACCACCGGGGGGACCCCTCCCGGATCGCCCAGGCTGAGGAGGGCCTCGACCGCCAGGCTGTACTGCTCGAAGTCCTCGAGCGCGAAGGGTCCTTCGCGTCGGGTCAGGGCCAACTCGGCGAACTCCAGCTGTGCGTGGCGATCCCGATGGCGCATCGTCAGGGCGATGGACCTGGCCGCGTGGCGTTGCGCGTGTGCCGAGCCCACCCGCCCGGCCATGGCGAAGCTCTCGCGGGCCAGTCGGACTGCCTCGTCGCCGGGATCCAGCGCCAGCACCTTGCCGAGTCGAGCGAGGACGTGGGCACGAAGCTCGGAGTCGCCGGGGTCGAGCAGATCGAGCGCACGTCGCAGCTGGCGTTCGCCCCGCTCGTCGAAGAGGAAGGCCGACGGCCCGGCGTAGGCGACGGCGGCCTCGACGGCGAGCTCATGGTCGCCGCCCGTCACCGCGGCGTCGAAGGCCGCGGCGCACGTGTCCATCGCGGCTGGGTCCGCGATGGCGTCCTGGGCCGTGGCGAGCAGCAGGAGCAGGGGCGCCCGCTCGCGGTCGCCGCCCCCGGCCAGCTCGACGGCCTGGAGCGCTCGACTCACGAAGGTCGCAGCGTCCGCCGGCGCGGCCAGTGCGAGCGCCTCCTCGGCCGCGGAGCGGGCGTAGCGGACGGCCCGCTCGGTCTCGCCCATCACGGCGCACTCGCCGAAGTGGTAGGCGAGGGCGCCCACGGACGGGTCGGCCGTCGCCTCCAGGGCGAGCCCGGCGGCTCGGTGCAGGCGGATGCGGCGGTTGGTGCCCAGCTCCTCGGCCAAGGTGGCCTGCACGAGGGCGTGCGAGAACGCGTAGCGGCCCGGTGCCCCATCGACCTCGGCGATGAGGCGGGCGTCCTCTGCCGGGGCCAGCGCGTCGAACACGTCCGCGACGGTTTCGTCGGCGGCCGCCCCCAACAGCGCGACGTCGAACTCGCGTCCGAGAAGGGCGCCCACCCCCAGCATGGCCTCGGTGCGCTCGGGCAGGGCCGAGAGCCGGCGACCGATGACCTCGCGCACGCCCTCGGGCAGGCCGGTCTCCGCGAGCGATGCGGTCGCGCGCCAGCGGCCCTCGTCCTGTACGAGGCCGCCGCTCTCGATCAGGTGGCGAAGCACCTCGCCGACGAAGAAGGGGTTTCCCTCGGTCTCGCGCCACAGTGCGGTGGCGAAGTCCCGGGCGCGGTCATCGAGCTCGTGGCCGCCGGCGCCGGCGAGCAGCTCGCGAAGGCCCTGGTCGTCGAGGCCACCGAGGGCCACGCGGGTGGCGGCCGGCACCCGGCGAAGATCGGCCAGCACCTCCGACAGCGGATGGGCACGGTCGACCTCGGTGTCACGGTAGGTGGCGACCACGAGCAGCGCGGCGGCTCGGTCCGATCGCAGGACGTGGAGGAGCAGCAGCAGGCTCGATCGGTCGGCCCAGTGGATGTCGTCGAGCACGAGCAGGACCGGCGCGGCGGCCGAGACGCGGGAGAGCAGACCCACGACGGCCTCGAAGAGGAGCAGGCGCTCGGTCTCGGCATCGGTGTCGGTCGGTGCGGTGAGCCCGTCGACCCTGGTCCGCAGTTCGGGAACGAGGCGGACGAGCTCGCCGCCGTAGGTGCCCACGTGGGCGGCCACCACCTCGTCGGGCAACGTCGGCACCAGTCGTCGCAGCGCCTCCCGCCACGGTCCGAACGGGGCGTCGATGTGCTCGTCGGCCCGTCCGAGCAGCACCACGGCGCCGTCGGCGTGGACCTCCCGGGCCGCCTCGGACACGAGACGGGTCTTCCCGACGCCGGGCTCGCCGCCGATCAGGACGATCCTCGTCTCGCCCGCGGCCGACCGCTTCCAGGTCGCTCGGACCTGCTCGTACACGTCGCTGCGGCCCGAGAATGGCAGCTCACCCTCGGTGGGAGCGAGCGGCCCGGGCAGGTCGCCGGCGGCGGCCGGTGCCGACGGTCGCCAGGTCACTTCGGAGACCGCGAGCGGCGCCGGGAGGCCCTTGAGCTCGCGCTCGCCGAGAGGGACCAGTTCGTGCCCGCCCCGACTGCCGGCGAGCAGGCGCACCACCTCGCTGACCAGGATCTGGCCGGCCTCGGCGACACTGCACAGCCGGGCGCTCTCCACGACGGGGGCGCCGAACCAGTCGCCGTCCTCCTGGCTGGCATCACCGGCCGAGATGCCGATCCGGATGGCGATGCTGTCCGGGCCCGCCCGCCGGGCGGCCGCGTCGACGTCCTGTTGCATCGCGACCGCACCGGCCACCGCGGCCGACGCCGACCCGAAGGTGGCCATGATCCCGTCGCCGAGGTTCTTCACCACTTCGCCGCCGTGGGCGTCGACGCTGTGGGCGAGCAGGGCGAAGTGGTCCCGCCGGAGCGAGTCGAAGGCGTCGTCGCCCACTCGGGAGAGCAGCGCGGTCGAGCCGACGATGTCGGTGAAGCAGATCACCACGGTCCCGGCCATGCCGCCCCCCTTCCGCTGCGGCAGTGTAGAAGTACGACGCCGCGGGCCAGGGCGCGGGCGGCGCCCGTGGATACTGGACACCTGTCCAGGTCTCTGCGAGCCTGGGCGCCGACGCCGCCGAGGGGGAGCCGCCATGACGTCCGTGCCCACACTGCGGGACCAGACCCGCGCCGAGTTGGCGGTGCTGCTGCGCGAGTACCTGCTGTGCGGGCACCTCATCGACCGCGCCGGGATGGGCTACCTCATCGGCCCGTTCGGCCGCGAGGGCATGGTCGACATCGCCATCGACGAGTGGGCCGGCGCCAGCCCCGTCTACACCCAGCGCATCCAACGCCTGCTCGGGTTCGAGGGCGACGACATCCCCACCATCTTCAAGGGGCTGCAGTTCGACGTCGGCGCCCCCCACGAGTTCATGGACTTCCGCTACACGATCCAGGACGCCGCCCACGGGGAGTTCCGCCTCGACCACTGCGGCGCGCTGATGGACGTCGAGCCCATGGGCGAGGACTTCGTGGTGGGTATGTGCCACACCATCGAGGACCCGACCTTCGACGCCACCGCCTGCGCCACCAACCCGCGCGCTCGGATGCGGCCCATCCACCGGCCGCCGCGCTCGCCGGCCGACCGCCACCCGCACTGCGCGTGGACCGTCACCATCGAGGACGACGCCGAGGCCCTTGCCGAGGCGGCGACCACCGTGCGCATGCGGGGCACGAAGGCCGCCGGCGTCCCCCTTGCCACCGTCGAGTCGTTCCCCGGCGACGACGGAGAGGGCTGGGACGACTACACCGGCGAGTTCGTCGACCACCTGCCCACCGAGGCCTTCAGCAAGGGCGCGCTCCTGGCCCTCGTTGACGAGGTCTGCCTCCAGTACCACCTGCTCTCGACCGCCTTCGCGTTCGCGGTGTCCGACCGTGATGTCGAGAAGGTCGCCGAGATCCTCGACCACCAGTTCACCGGGATCGCCGGCCTCGCCGCCGAACGCCTGGTCGCCGCCCTCGGCCTGGGCGGCTCCCTCGGCGACCTCGCCACCTTGTTCGGTGTGCACCCGGCGCTGCGCCCCGCTGCCTACGTCGACGCCCGAGTGTCGCTCGCCGACGACGGGTCGAGCGTGCGCCTCGACCTCTTCGACTCGCCGGCGCTGCACGAGGACGAGGGGACCGTGACCTGGGTGACCCTGCTGCGCGACGGCCGGACCCGGGCCCTCGAGGCCATCGTCCACGCCGTCGACCCCCGGATCGTGGTCGAGCCGGTCGAGCCCGCCGCCGGCGGCGCCGTGCGCAGCTGGGACATGACGGTCGGCGAGGTTCCCGTCCCCGAGCAGCCCGAGGTCGGCGTCACCCGCATCTCCACCGGCGCGGCCTTCACCTTCGAACCACCCCGCGAGACCCCGGTGGCGCTCACCCGCTGACCCGACGACGGTCGGCTCGTTAGCCTGTGTCCGGGGCGTGGTCGCTCGACCAGCCCTCGAAGGGGGGCGAGATGGCAGTCGATCGGCGGTCGACCAAGGGCAAGGCCATGGCCACGATGAACCGTGGCTTCGGCGCCCTGCAACGGACGCTCTACCGCGTCTCGAACGGACGGATCATGGGCAAGACCGCCGGCGTGCCGGTCCTCCTGCTCACGGTGACCGGGCGACGCTCGGGGAAACGACGGACCGTCCCCCTCGTCTACTGGGAGCGCGACGGCGCCTACGTCGTGTCGGCGTCCGCCGCAGGCATGTGGCTGCCGATGTGGTACCGCAACCTCGAGGCCGACCCCCGGGTGGAGGTGCAGGTCGGTGCCCGGCGCTTCACGTCGACCGCCCACCTGGCCGACGCCGCGGAGAGCCTCGAGCTCTGGGCCGTCACGGAGTCGCTCAACAAGCGCTTCGCCGACTACCGCGAGTCCCTCGACCACGACATCCCGATGGTCGTCCTCAACCCCGACGCGTGATGCCGTAGGCCGGCGAACGGCGGCCTACGGGTAGAACCGCGCCTTGGAGCGGGAGGTCGATCGACGGGCCCGTCACGCCGCGCTCGGCCGCCTGTTGGCGGAGTGGGATGACGCCCACGGTCCGGTGGACGACGACACGCTGGCCTGGGCGGCGGCGCAGTTCGATCGGGTCGACGGCGTCGCGGGTGAGTCTGAGCCGACGGTCACCGACCCGCCCGTGCAGTCGGGCGCCGCGTGAGCACGTGGTCGCTGGCCGGCGACGTCCCGCTCGTCCTCGACGCGGCGGGCCTTGACGGACTGAGTGCGAAGCAGCCGCCGGCGCAGCTCCGGGCGTTGCTCACCGAGGCGCACCGCCGGCATCGGGAAGTCATTGCGCCCACGGTGGTGTGCTCCGAGGTGGCCCGCGGTCGGGCTCGTACCCGGGCGCTGGAGGCGGCGCTGGCGCGTCACGACGCCGACCGTCGCGAGCGCCCGGCGGTCCGCCTGATCGACACCGACTTCGCGCTCGCCCGCCAGGTCGGCACCATTCTCGACGCCGCGGGTTGGTCGACCGAGATGGTGGTCGACGCTCACGTCGTCGCGGTGTGTGTCCCCGCGGGCGGCGGTCTGGTGGTCACCGCCGACCCCGACGACATCGACGAGCTCGCCGCCGCGGTTCCCGCGGCGCGGGTCCGCACCGTCACCTTGTAGCGCCGCCGCCTGGCACACTGCGGCGGGCGCGGCGCTCGCCGCCGCATCGACCGATCGTCAGGGGGACGTGACGTGAGCTGGAACCTGGATCCCGAGGTGGCCGAGTGGGTGCCGCTGCTGCCGGTGAGCGACCTGAACGACCTGCCCGCCGCCCGCAAGGTGCTCGACGGCCTCATCGCACAGTTCGGCGGCGCCGCCGACACCTCGGCGCTCGATGTCGACGACCGGGTCGCCCCCGGTGCCGGCGAGCAGCCCGACGTCCCCGTGCGGGTCTACCGCCCGAAGGGGGAGGCCCCCGAGCGAGGGCACGCCGCCCTCCTCTATCTCCACGGGGGCGGCTTCGTCATGGGCAACATCGACGCCGAGCACCTGTCGGCGGCGCAGCTCGCCACCCAGCTCGGCGTGGTGGTCGTCTCGGTGGAGTACCGCCTGGCTCCCGAGCACCCCTTCCCGGCGCCGCCCGAGGACTGCTACCACGCCCTGTGCTGGCTCCACGAGCAGGCCGGCGACCTGGGCGTCGACCCGACCCGAGTCGCCGTGATGGGCTCGTCCGCCGGGGGTGGCCTCTCCGCGGCGGTGGCGCTGATGGCGCGCGACCGGGGCGGGCCGGCGCTGTGCTTCCAGTTCCTCGGCTTCCCCGAGCTGGACGACCGCCTCGAGACCACGAGCATGCGCGAGTTCGTGGACACGCCGCTCTGGAACCGCCCGAGCGCCGAGCTGAGCTGGCGCTACTACCTGGGCGACGACGGCCCGCCCGACGACGGCATCCGCGAGGACGTGTCGCCCTACGCCGCGCCCGCCCGCGCCACCGACCTCGCCGGCCTCCCGCCGACGTACATCTCCGCGCAGGAGTTCGACCCGCTCCGCGACGAGGCCATCGTCTACGCCCTGCGCCTGCTCGAGGCCGGCGTCTCGGTCGAGCTGCACCACTTCCCCGGGACGTACCACGGCTCGGTGGTGGCCATGAACGCCTGGATCTCGAAGCGCCAGATGGCCGAGCAGCGCGACGTGCTGCAGCGCCGCCTCGGCCTCGACTGATCGGTGGCGCCGCCGGCCGGCGCCTTTCGACCCTCGGTTCTGCCAGCACCAGCGAGTTCTGCACGACAGGCTCGTGCTGGCAGAACGGATCGAGTGGGTCGGGTAGACCACACGCAGGCCGCACGGCGCCGCCGACCCGACACCCTCGCCCAGCCGTCGCCGATCGGCGGAGATCGGTAACGTCGGGACGTGGCGGTCTCGATCCCCGGGTACGGCGAGTTCGACGAGATCGCCCGTGGCGGTTTCGGGGTGGTCTACCGGGCGCAAGACGTGGAGTTGGGCCGGGTCGTCGCCGTGAAGGTCCTGTCGCGGGTCGATCTCGACGAGGTGGCCCTCCAGCGCTTCGACCGGGAGCGCAGGGCCATGGGAGCGCTCTCCTGGCACCCCCACATCGTCGTCGTCCACGACTCGGGCCGCACCGTCGAGGGCGAGCCCTACCTCGCCATGGAGTACCTCGAAGGAGGTTCGCTGGCCGACGATCTCTCTGCCCGCGGGGCACTTGCCTGGGACGAGGCGGTGGCCCGCGTCATCGAGGTGGCCGGTGCCCTCCAGGTGGCCCATGACGCCGGCCTGCTGCACCGCGACCTCAAGCCCGCGAACATCATGCGGGGCCCGTACGGGGAGGCCAAGCTCACCGACTTCGGCATCGTCGGCACGGAGGACGCCGGCCACACCGCGACCGGCATGGTCAGCTTCACCCTCGGTCACGCCGCGCCCGAGGTGCTGCAGGGCGAGCGGGCCACGGTCCGCTCCGACGTCTACTCCTTGGCCTCGACGTTGTACGAGCTGGTGGCGGGTCGAGCCCCGTTCCTGCGTGCGGGCGAGGAGTCGATGGTCCCGGCCCTGATGCGCACCATCAACGAGCCGCCGCCGGACCTCGAACGGTCGGAGGTCCCGCCGGCGCTCGCCGCGGCGCTCGGCCATGCCATGGCGAAGGACCCCGCCGATCGGCCGGCCGATGCCGCCGCCCTGGGCCGTCTGCTGCAACGAGTGCAGCGTGAGGCAGGGGTGCCCGTGACCGAGCTCCGCCTCGACCCCAAGGCCACCGGCGGCGGTGCCGGAGCGGACGCCACCGTGACGACCGCACTCACCGCGTCCGTCGCGTCGCCGCCCCCGCCGCCACCCGCTCCGCCCGGTCCGACTGCTCCTCCCGCCCCGCCAGCGTCGGGACCGACCGGGGGCGACCGGCCAGCGGTCCCACGCCGGCGGACGGCGGTCCTGGTGGCGGTGGGGGTCGTTGCGACGCTCGTCGTCGGGGCGGTGGCCGCGCTCCTGCTCTCGGGCGGCGACGATTCCCCTGGCACCGCTGCGAGCACGACGGTCACGACGGCCTCGGCCGACAGCACGGACGACGAGAGCGACCCGTCCGCCACCTCGGCGACCACGGACGCAGGATCCACTGCGGGGGCCTCGGAGAACGCCGAGCTCGAGGCTTTCTGCGATGCGGTCGACGAGTACGTTGCCGCGGCAGACGCGATCGTCGGGGGGACCGCAACCGACGGAGACCGTGCGGCCTTCTCCGAGCTCGGCGGCGAGCTGCCGGACACCGCGGTCGCGCTCGCCACCTCGGGCCTCAGCGCCGACGAGCAGCAGCGCTACGTCGAGTGCTCGGACGCGCTCACCGAGGCCGGCCAGGGCTGAGCCTCAAGCGACGGCCGCCACCCGTTCGGTGAGGAAGCGCCGCAGGCGGGCGGCGGCCTCGTCGGGCTCGTCGAGGAAGGCGAAGGTCATCGCGTCCTCGAACCAGGTGAGCTCCGCGGTGGGGAAGGTGGCGGCGAGGCGCTCGCCGTACTTCTTGGGGAAGAGGATGTCCCTGCGGGACCAGGCGATGTGCACGGGGCCCTCGTACGCGGCGAGGTCGTCGGTGAGGGCGGGCAGCTCCGTGGGCCGGGCCGACGCGAACAGGGCGGCGGCGTCGTCACGGATCTCGCGGTCACGCAGCGGTTCGAAGCACGAGCGGTTCAGTTCGTCGGTCCAGCCCCGCTTGGCCAGGAAGCGCCAGGCCCCCCACTTGCGGAAGACGTCGAACCGGTAGAGCTCGAAGATCGAGGCGCCCCACGAGCGGCGCATGGCCGCGCACACCGGCCGGAAGGCCTTCGGCGGGAAGTTGTCGAAGGCGTCGCAGGAGAAGAGGAATAGCCCCGTCACCCGCTCGGGGTGGCGGGCGACGATGGTCTGGGCGACCGCGCCGCCCGAGTCGCAGCCGACGAAGGCGGCCTGGCGGATGTCGAGGGCGTCGAGCACCTCGACGAGGGCGTCGGCGAGGTTGACCAACTCGATCCGGTCCCGGTGCGCTGCGGGGAGGTGGTGCGCGCCCATGGGCAGGGTGGCCCGGATCACGCGGTGGTCGGACAGGAGGGTGCCCGAGAGGCCGTCCCAGAGGTCGTGGTTGGTGATGGCGGCGTGGGAGAAGACCACGGCCGGTCCCTCGCCCTCGACCCGTACCTCGACGGGCCCGAGGTTGGTGTCGACGATCTGGGGCTCGACGGTGCGCATGTGGTTCTCCTGGTTGTAGCGGTCGCTACAACCAGCATAGGCATGTTGTAGCGACTGCTACAACATGAAGCCTCGTGCGTACCATGGCGATGTGAACCCGCCCCCCGACGAGTCGTCCGCGCGCCGAGACGAGCTCCTCGACGGAGCGGTGGCGTGGACGATCGAGCACGGGCTCGCCGATCTCTCCCTCCGCCCCCTGGCCCGGTCGGTCGGCACGAGCGACCGCATGCTCCTCTACTACTTCGGCACGAAGGACGACCTCGTGGCCGCCGTGGTGGACCGGGCCGCCGACGGCCTCGCGGGAGCCCTCGAGCTCGTCCTTCCCGAGCTCAGTCGGTCACCCAAGGCCTTCGTCGAGGGGCTCTGGGGCCTGCTCACCGACCCAGCGGCCCAGGGGATCGTCGACCTCTTCCTCGAACTGTTCGTGCTCACCCGCCGGCGGGGCGAGCCGTACCGGTCCGCCGCCACCCGGGTGATCGACCGCTGGCTGGAGCTGGCCGTTCCGGCGCTGGTGTCCATGGGCGTGCCCGCCCGCCGGGCGCCGGGGACGGTGGCTGCGGCGCTGGCCCAGCTCGACGGGGGCATCCTCCTCCAGGCGGCCGGCGCCACCGACGCTCAGCTCGTGGCCGTCCGCAAGGCGGCGGTCGCCACCATCGAGGCCGCCCGCGTCTGACGGTGCGCCGGCCGGTCAGCGGGTCGTCGCCACTCGGTTACCGTCGGTTCACCACGCCGGCGCTCGCCGGGTGGTGCATCGCGACGGAGTGGGACCATGACCAAGAAGCACGGTGACGGCGCGACCGGATCGGCCAAGATGCCGACCGCCGAGTACGAGAAGGAGCTCCAGCACCTTCAGCGGGAGCTGGTGAAGCTCCAGGGCTGGGTGCGCGACGAGGGCCTCAAGGTCTGCGTCCTGTTCGAGGGGCGGGACGCCGCCGGCAAGGGAGGCACCATCAAGCGCATCGTCGAGCGCACGAACCCGCGCATCGTGCGGGTGGTGGCCCTCGGGACGCCGACGGAGAAGGAACGCACGCAGTGGTACTTCCAGCGCTACGTCGCGGAGCTGCCGTCGGCGGGTGAGATCGTGCTGTTCGACCGGTCCTGGTACAACCGGGCGGGCGTCGAGCGGGTGATGGGGTTCTGCACCGACGAAGAGCACACGGAGTTCCTGCGGTCGGTCCCCGAGTTCGAGCGGATGCTGATCCACTCCGGGATCGTCCTGGTGAAGTACTGGTTCTCGGTGAGCGACGAGGAGCAGGAGCGGCGCTTCCAGGCCCGCATCGACCGGCCCGACAAGCGGTGGAAGCTGAGCCCCATGGACCTCGAGTCCCGGGCCCGGTGGGCGGACTACTCGCGGGCCAAGGACGAGATGTTCCGGTTCACCGACACGAAGTGGTCGCCCTGGTGGGTGGTGCCGTCGGACGACAAGCGCAGGGCCCGGCTGAACTGCATCTCGCACCTGTTGAGCCAGATCCCGTACAAGGACGTCACGTCGGCGCCGGCGGTGCTGCCGCCCCGGGGGCCCGACGATTACGTGCGCCCGCCCATCAGCGAGCAGACCTTCGTCGAGCAGCGCTACTGACGAGGGCGCCGGCGGGCTGCTCGGATGAGATCAGATCAGGTCAGAGCGAGCGGAAGGCGCCGCCGTCGACGAGCAGCTGCGCGCCGTTGACGTAGGCCGCGGCGTCGCTGGCGAGGAAGGTGCAGACGCCCACCATGTCTTGGGGCACGCCGATGCGCTTCATGGGGTTCATGGCGCCGGCTTGGGCCTTCATCTCGGGTGACCAGGCGTCGGTGATGTCGGTGTCGAAGGCACCCGGCAGCACGAGGTTGGCCCGCACCTTGGGTGCCCACGCGCCGGCGAGGCCGAGGGTGAGGGCGTTCAGGGCGGCCTTGGCCATGGCGTAGGGGAGGTCGGAGGCCATCGGCCGCAACGAGCCGGCGGTGGACACGTTGATGATCGAGCCTCCGTCGCCGGCGGCCATGCGCTCGCCGACCAGTGCGCTCAACCGGAACGGTCCCCGGGCGTTCACGGCGTGGACCTTGTCGTAGAGCTGCTCGGTGACCGACGGCAGTCCGTCGTAGAGCGGTGACATGCCGGCGTTGTTGACCAGCACGTCGCAGCGCCCGAACTCGGCGTAGGCCGCGTCGACCAGCGCGTCGGCGTCCTCCCACCGGCCGACGTGGCAGGCGACCGGCAGCGTGCGCCGACCAGTGGCCGCGGCGATCTCGTCGGCCGCGATCACGCAGTTGTCGTACTTGCGGCTGGCGATGACCACGTCGGCGCCGGCGGTGGCGAACCCTTCGGCCACCGCCCGGCCGATGCCCCGGCTCCCCCCGGTGACGACGGCCACCTTGCCCGTCAGGTCGAACAGCGCTGCCGGCGTCTCCATCCCCCCATGGTGGCACCGCGCCCATCGGACCGGCCGGGTACCGTCCCCCCGTGCTCGCGTACGACGACGTGGGAACCGGCCCCACCCTGGTGCTCGTCCACGGGCTGGGCAGCGACCGCACCCGCTGGGCGCCCGTCATCGAACGTCTCGCCGGCGACTTCCGGTGCATCACGGTCGACCTTCCGGGCCATGGCGGGTCGGGTGACGACGGCAGCGACGCCCTGTCGGCCACGGTGGCGGTGCACGAGGTGTGGAGCGCACTCGGGGTCGAGGCTCCGGTCGTCGTCGGGCACTCGCTGGGCAGCGTGGTCGCCCTGCTCAGCGCTGCGCTGTTCACGCCCCGATCCGTGGTCGCGGTCGACCCGGTGCACCTGTACACACCCCACCTCTGCGAACGCGTGGCGCCCTTCCGTGAGCGCCTGCTGGGGGACGACTTCGACGACGCGTTCGCCGAGTGGGAGCAGACCCTCGACCTCGGCCCGGTCGATGCCGCACAGCGCACCGCGATCCTGTCGGGCCTGCACCCGCGAGCGGAGACGGTGCGCTCCTACTGGCAGGTGGTGCTGAACCCGGAGGTCGCGGTCGCCGGGCAGCCACAGATGACCGCGGCGCTCGCCGGCATCGCCGTCCCCACCCTCGTGCTCTGGGCCGCCACCCCGACACCGGAGGACGCCGCCATCCTCGATCAGATGGCCACGACCACGGTGGAGGTGGTGGCCGGAGCGGGGCACTTCCTGCACCTCGTCGATCCCGACGGCTTCGCTGCCCGTCTGCGCGACTGGGTGCACGACCTCCCGCGGTGAGGGTCCACCGCCACCCTGACTCCCCCGACTGCAGGAACACGGAGCACGGCCCGGGTGCCCGTTCCCGTGGCGTCGGGCCGTAGGTTGGCGCCGTGGGCAACGGGGGCAAAGCGACGGGCAAGCGGGTGGTGGTCGCCGGTCTCGGCGACACGGGCGTGCTGGTCGCCGCCAATCTTCCCAAGGGCCTCGACGTCACCGCCGTCGGTACCCGGCCGGCGCTGGTGAGCGGTCAGGAGCTCGGCAACCGGGTGGCCGACCCCGCCGGCTGGCGGAGGAACTACCTGCTGCCGCTGCGCCGCTTCCGCCGCCTCGACCGGGTGCGGGTCCTGCACGGGCGCATCACCGCCGTCGACCTGCCGGCGCAGGAGGTGGCGGTCGAGCTCGCCGACGGCGCCACCACGACCGCGCCCTATGACGTGCTCGTGGTCGCCACCGGGGTCACCAACGGCTTCTGGCGCAGCGACCGCGTCGAGGATCTCGCCGGCGTCGAGGCGGGTCTCGCGGCAGTGGCCGAGAAAGTCGGCGCCGCCACCACGGTCGCGGTGGTGGGCGGCGGCGCCACCGGCGTCAGCGCCGCCTACAACCTCGCCCGCCGCCACCCCGACAAGGACGTCCACCTCTTCTTCGCCCAGGACGAGCCCCTGCCGGACTACCACCCCGACGCCCGCCGGCGTCTGGCCCGCCACCTCGAGAAGGTGGGCGTGCACCTGCACCCTGGGCACCGAGCCGTGCTCCCCGACGGGTTCGCTGGCGAGGAGCTGACCCACGACCCCGTCGAGTGGTCGACGGGGCAGGACCCCTTCGCCGCCGACGTCGTGCTGTGGGCGGTCGGCAAGGTGCGCCCCAACACCGGCTTCCTGCCCGCCGAGATCCTCGACGAGCACGGTTTCGTGCGGGTGGACGAGCACCTCCAGGTGGTGGGTCACCCCGAGGTGTTTGCGGTGGGCGACGTCGCCGCCAGCGACCCCAACCGCAGCTCGGCCCGCAACTGGGGCTACCGGGTCGTCACCCACAACGTCGCCGTCGCGCTGAAGGGCACCGGCACGGCGAAGACCTTCACCCCGCCCCGCTACCGCTGGGGCTCGATCACCGGCATCCAGGACGACGGCCTCACGGTCTTCCAGCCCAACGGCAAGGCCTTCACCGTGCCCCGCTGGGCCGTCGAGCCCCTGCTGTTCCGCTTCTTCACCGAGCGCCTGCTCTACCGCGGCCTGCGCCGCGACGCCTGACTCCGCGGCCCTTCAGGGAGCGCCGACGGCGGCGGAACGGGTCACCTGCTCCGCGCCGTAGGGTCTGCGTCCATGCGCACGGAGATCTGTGACCGGCTCGGGATCGAGTTCCCGCTCTTCGCCTTCTCGCACTGCCGCGACGTCGTCGCCGCGGTCTCGAAGGCCGGCGGCTACGGCGTGCTCGGCGCGCTGGCCTTCAGCCCCGAGCAGCTCGAGCAGGAGCTGACCTGGATCGACGAGCACGTCGGCGGCAAGCCCTACGGGGTCGACTTCGCCATGCCCGAGAAGTTCGTTGGCAAGGGCGAGGACTTCGAGCTGCCCGACCTCGAGGCGCTCATCCCAGAGGAGCACCGCGAGTACGCCGAGCACATCCTCGCCGAGCACGACGTGCCGCCCATGCCCGAGGGCCTCGAAGGTCCGACCATCGCCCCCGGCCTCGGGGTCGACCAGATGGGCCCGGCGCAGGTCCACCAGGCGCTCCAGCACCCCGTGTCGATGCTGGTCAACGCCCTCGGCCCGCCGCCGGATTACGCGGTCGACGCCGCCCACTCCGCCGGCGTGCTCGTCGGTGCGCTGTGCGGCTCGCCCCGCCACGCCGAGCGCAACGTCGAGCGCGGCGTGGACGTGCTCATCGCCCAGGGCACCGAGGCCGGCGGCCACTGCGGCGAGATCTCGACCATGGTGCTCGTGCCCGAGGTGGTCGACGCCGTGCCCGAGGACGTGCCCGTGCTGGCCGCAGGCGGCATCGGTCGGGGTCGCCAGATGGCGGCGGCCATGGCGCTCGGCGCCCAGGGCGCGTGGACCGGGTCGATCTGGCTGACGGTGGCCGAGTCGGACACCCGCCCGTGGGTGGTCGAGAACCTGCTGGCGGCGTCGTGGAACGACACGGTGCGCTCCCGGGCCATGACCGGGAAGCCCGCCCGCCAGCTCCGCACCGCCTGGACCGAGGCGTGGGAGTCGTCCGAGGGCCCGGGGCCGCTGCCCATGCCGCTCCAGGGGATCATCTACGCCGAGTCCGCCCACCGCTTCACCCGGGCGCAGAACAAGGAGCTGTCGGGCTCGCCGGTGGGCCAGATCGTGGGGAACATGAACTCGGTCCGCTCCACCCGCGACGTCGTGTTCGACATCGTCGAGGAGTGGATCGCGGTCACCGAGGCCCAGGCCGCCCGCCTGGCCGACAGCTGAGCCACACGGGGACGGGTCCCGCCGGACAGCGCCCCGGGTCGGGCTAGGGTCGCCGCCGCCCGCGGTCCGCACGGACAGGGCGCCGATGCAGAGACGGCAAGAGGGGGAGGGCGTGGAGGAGATCCGGATCGCGGACCTGCGCGAGCCCCAGCGCGACGCCGACGCCCAGGCGCTCTACGACCTGGCGCGGTCGATGGAGATCGACCTCGATCCTGCGGGCCTGGTGGCCTCGGCCGAGCGCCAGACCCACCTCGACGACTTCGGCGACCCCACGCTGCTCGACCGCCTCGCCGCCCAGGTGGCGGCGGTCGAGGCCGACGAGGGGCTGTCCGGCATCGGCCGGCTGATCGTGCGTCGGCGCCTCGTCGGCTTGCTCGCCGCCCGTCTCCGCTTCGAGGACTTCGTGCGGCGCCACCCCGAGGCCCTCGAGGTCGATCTCGAACCGCCGGTCATCGTGGTGGGGCTGCCCCGCTCGGGCACGACCCACCTGGTCAACGTCCTCGCCTCGGACACCCGCCTCCGGTCGATGCCCTGGTGGGAGGTGGCCGAGCCCATCCCTGTCCTCGGCGACGGCCCGGGGCGCGACGGCGTCGACCCCCGCTACCTGCGCTGCCTCGCCGACCACGAGGCCGCCAACCAGGTCGCCCCGCTCACCGCTCTGATGCACGACCGCCCGCCGTGGTCCATCGAGGAGGAGTGCGAGCTCATGGATCTCGACCTGTGCACCTACGTGCTCGAGTGGCACGCGCGGGTGCCTGCGTGGCGGGACCACCAGGACACGCTCGACCACGACGCCCACTACGCCTTCCTGCGCCGAGAGCTCCAGGTGCTCAGCTACCTGCGCGGCCCGAACCGCTGGGTCCTGAAGTGCCCGCAGCACCTCGAGCGCCTCGGCCCGCTGCTGCGCACCTTCCCCGACGCCACCGTCGCCTTCACCCTGCGCGACCCGGTCGCGGTGCTCCAGTCGGCCATCACCATGCTCGCCTACGGCGACCGCAGCCGGCGCGTGTCCGTCGAGCCCGACGAGCTGGCCGCCTACTGGGTGGACCGCATCGAGTCGTTGTTGCGGGCCGGCGTGCGCGACGCCCACCTCATCCCCGACGCGCAGCGGGTGGACGTCGAGTTCCGCGAGTTCATGGCCGACGACCTCGCCATGGCGACTCGCATCCTCGACGTGGCCGGCGTGGGGGTGACCGACGAGGCCCGGGCGCGGCTGGCGGCCTACGTCGGCGGCAACCCGCGGGGCAAGGACGGCCGTGTCGTCTACGACCTCCGGGCCGACTTCCACCTCGAGCCCGCCGACCTCTACGACCGCTACGCCTTCTACTTCGAGGCCTTCCCCCAGATCACCCCGGAGGTGCGCTGATGCCCGGCATCCACCGCGAACGGCCCGGCGCCGACGCCATCACCCCGGCCACCGACGCGCCGGCGGTCGACGTGGGCGACGGCGTGTGGCTGTCACCTGGGCTCAGCAACAGCTACTTGATCACCACCGCGGACGGTCGGGTCGTGGTCAACAGCGGCATGGGCTTCGAGGGCCCGCTGCACCGGGCCAAGTACGACGCCGTCGACGGCTCGCCCATCCGATCGGTGATCCTCACCCAGGGCCACTACGACCACGTCGGCGGCCTGCCCGTCCTCGTCGATGAGGGCACCGACCTCATCGCCCAGGCCAACCACGGCGTGTGGCGCAACGACAACCAACGCCTCGAGGCCTTCCGCTCCCGCAACTCGGCCTTCGCCTGGATCGACGCCATCCTCGCCGCGATGGAGCACACCCGGGCCCTCGGGGTGGAGGCGGCCTCGTCGGAGCTCCCCGAGCCGACCGTCCTCGTCGACGAGCGCCTCGAGCTGACCGTCGGCGACCGCGAGCTGGTGCTCATCGCCACCCCCGGCGGGGAGACCTTCGACTCGCTGGTGATCTGGCTGCCCCAGACCGCCACCCTGCTGTCGGGCAACCTCACCGGGCCGCTGTTCGGCCACGTGCCCAACCTCGTCACCATCCGCGGCGACCGCTACCGCGACGCCCTCACCTACATCGACTCGCTCGACATCGTGAAGGAGCTGCGCCCCGAGCGTCTCCTCACCGGCCACTTCGACCTCATCGAGGGCGGCGACCGCATCGTCGAGGAGATCGAGGCGATGCAGGAGGCGATGCGCTGGGTTCACGACCGCACCGTCGACGGCATGAACGCCGGCGCCGATGTGTGGGAGCTGATGCGCACCGTCCGGGTGCCCGACCACCTCGACGTGGGCGAGGGGTACGGCAAGACGCCCTGGAACGTGCGGGCCATCTGGGAGAACTACGCCGGCTGGTTCCACCACCGCTCGACCACCGAGCTCTACGGCGTGGCTCCGCTGGCGGTCGCCCCGGACCTCGTGACCGCGGCAGGCGCCGACCCGCTGATCGCGGCGGCGCAGGCCCACCTCGACGCCGGCCGCCCGGTGGAGGCGATCCAGCTCACCGACGTGGTGCTGGCCGTCGAACGCGGCCACGCCGGCGCCAAGGCCGTGGCCCTCGCCGCCCACGAGGCGCTGCTCGCCGACACGGCGAACTTCTGGGAGAGCGCCTGGCTGCGCCGCTCGATCGAGAAGCTGGCCCGCTGATGGCCGCCACCGTCACCTTCGACTTCACCGGCGCCCGGGTGCTCGTCACCGGCGGGACGAGCGGCATCGGCCACGCGGTGGCGACCGCGTTCGCCGCGGTGGGCGCCGACGTGACCGTCACGGGCACCCGCTCGGGGCCGGGGGAGTACGACACCGACCTGTCCGGCTTCGGGTACCACCAGCTCGACGTCGCCGACCCCGCGTCCGTGGACGCACTCGTCGAGGATCTCACCGGGAGCGGCCCGATCGACGTGCTCGTCAACAACGCCGGCGCCAACCTGCCGGGCGGGCTGGACGAGTGGACCGCCGAGGGATTCGCCGCCGCGATCGAGCTCAACCTCGTCGGCCCCCAACGTCTCACCACCGGGCTACGCAAGCTGCTGTTCGCGAGCGAGCACCCCGGTGGCGCCAGCGTCGTGAACCTCGCGTCGATGACCGCGTTCCGCTCGACCGACATCGTCCCGGGCTACGGCTCGGCCAAGGCCGCCATCGTCACCCTGACCGCCAACCTCGCCCGCCGCTGGGCGACGCGGGGGGTGCGGGTCAACGCCGTGGCCCCCGGACTCATCGACACCCCGATGACCGCCCCGATGGCGGCGTTCCCCGAGATCATGGACGCCGAGCTGGCCCGCATCCCGATGGGGCGCACCGGCACTCCCGAGGAGATCGCCGCCGCCGTCCTCTTCCTGTCCAGCGCGGCGTCGGCGTACACCACCGGCACGACCCTCGCCGTCGACGGCGGGTACCTGGCGAGCTGAGAGCCCAAGGACGAGGAGCGAACACATGCGACAGGTGCGAGTCCACGGTCCCGGCGACGTCCGTCTCGACGACGTGCCCGAGCCCGAACCCGGGCCCCGGGACGCGCTCGTGAAGGTGGCGGCCTGCGGGATCTGCGGCAGCGACCTCAGCTACATCCGCCTCGGCGGCATGGCCGGCCCCGGCCCCGAGCCGCTGTGCCTCGGCCACGAGATGGCGGGGACCGTCGAGTGGGTCGGCCCCGAGGTCACGGGCGCTCGTGTGGGCGACCGGGTCGTCGTGCAGCCCGGCAGCGAGGACGCCGGCCGCATCGGCGGCGGCGCGCCGATGGGCGGGCTCACCCCGTTGCTGCTCGTGCCGCAGGCCGACCGCTTCCTGCACCCCGTGCCCGACGACCTCGCGCTCGACGTGGCCGCCTTCGCCGAGCCGTTGGCCGTGGGGATGCACGCCGCCGACCAGGCCGACGTGCGCCCGGGCGACGGAGTCGCGGTGTTCGGCTGCGGCCCCATCGGGCTCGCCGCCATCGCCACCCTCGTCGACCGCGGCCACGAGAAGGTGGTGGCGGTCGAGCCCAGCGCCACCCGGCGCGAGCTGGCCCTCGGCCTCGGTGCCCAGGCCGCCCTCGACCCGATGGCGACCGATGTGTGGGGCGAGCTCGCCGAGCTGCACGGCACCTCCCCGTTCCTGTTCGGCCCGACGCCCGCCACCGCCGCCTTCATCGAGGCATCGGGCGTGGACCGGGTCATCACGGACGTGATCGACCACGCCGCCGTCGGCGCCCGCCTCTCGGTCGTCGCGCTCCACTACGCCCCGGTGCCGACGAGCTTCCTGCTGGTGCTGATGAAGGAGCTGACCTTGCGGGGGTCGATGGAGTACCCGCCGCGGTTCGCCGACTCGATCGACCTGCTCGCCCGCCGCGACCTCGCGCCGCTGCTCACCCACCGCTTCGCGTTGGACGACGTCGACGCCGCCCTCGGCACGCTCGAGGGATCGAAGGACTGCGGCAAGGTCCTCGTCACCGTCGACCCCTCCCAGTTCTGAGTCGAGCGGCATGGCGTTCGACCTCACGGACCCGGGGCTGCTGCTCTCGCCGGCGGTGCTGGCCGACCCCCGCCCGCTGTACGACCAGCTGCGGCGGGAGGCGCCGGTGTGGCAGGTGCCCGGCCAGGACACCTTCCTCGTGTCCGACCCGGGACTCATCCGCGAGGCGGTGGGCCGGCCCGACGACCTCTCCTCGAACCTGGTCACGCTCTTGCGCAGCGACGGGACCGGCGGTACCGAGCCCTACGGGCTGCTCCCGTTCGGTGACCCGATGCACGTGCTGGCCACCGCCGACCCGCCGATCCACACCCGGCACCGGCGGCTCCTCCAGCAGCACCTGAGCCCGGCCGCGGTGGCGGCGCTGACCCCCGACATCGAGCGCATCGTCGACGAGCAGCTCACTCCGATGCTGGGGACCGGGCCGGTCGACGCCGTGGCCGGCTTCGGCGACGCCGTGGCGACCCGGGTGGTGTGCCGGCTCATCGGCCTGCCGGACCACCTCTGGCCACGGCTGTCCGACCTCGTCGTGCGCACGGGTGAATTGCTCGACGGGGTGACCACGAGCGACGGCACCGACGCCGCGTCGGTGGCGGCCTTCGAGCTCGGCATCATCGTGCACGAGGAGCTCGACCGGGCCCTCGCCCTCCCGCCCGACGAACGTCCGGGGCTGCTCGGGGTCTTCGGCGCCGACATCGCCGCCGGCGAGATCACCGGGGACGAGGTCAAGAACATCCTGCTCATCCTCGTGTCGGCGGGCTCCGAGACGACCGCCACCCTCATCGCGACGGCGTGCGAGCGCCTCGCCCGCGACGAGGGTCTCCAGGCTCAGCTCCGCGCCGACCCGCAGATGATCGCCGAGTTCCTCGAGGACACGCTGCGCGACGACGGCCCGTTCCAGTTCCACTACCGCCACGCGCCGGCGGACACCGAGCTCGGAGGTGTGGCCATCGCGGCCGGCAGCCGGGTCCTGTTGATGTGGGCGGCGGCCAACCGGCCGGCGCCTGGCGCGCCGACGTCGCCTGAAGGGCCACAGCCACCGCACTACGCCTTCGGCAAGGGGATGCACTTCTGCATCGGTGCGCCCATCGCCCGCCTCGAAGCCCGCCTCGCCATCGAGCAGCTCCTGGCCCGCACCGCGTCGATCGCGCCCGTCCCCGACGATCCCGCGACCCGCCGCCCGAGCATCTTCCTCCGCCGCTTCGCGGGCCTCCCCCTGGTCCTCACCCCCGCCTGAACGGTCGTCCGGGTGCCGCCACGCTGGGGGCGAGAGACGGCCTGGGCGCGGCGGTCGAGCAGGGCAGCAGGTTCTGACGCGTCAGAGGAACTGGAGGTCGCCGGGCTCGACCATGGGCAACTCATCGAGGGCGGCGGTCAGGTGCCGGTTCCAAACCCCCTGGAGGCGGGCCAGGTAGGGCGAGTCCGCAGCGATGCGCACGTGTTCGATCTGGTGGGTGGCGGGCCGGTAGATGCCGAGGTCGTAGGGCGGACCCACGGACAGGTTGGCGTCCGCAGTGCTGACCATCGAGCTGAGCGCGACCTTCGCGGCGCCGAGGATCGGGAGGTGGGCACGGGTGGCGAGCTCGAGCAGGAACTTGCCGTACTTCGTCTCGCCGATCTGCAGGAACGGCCGGTCGTCCGACGCCCGGATGTAGTTCCCCTCGGGGTACACGAGCAGGATGTCCGGCGGTTGGTCCTCGATCTGTCCGCCGACGAGGAACGTCGACGTGCCGTCAGCGCCGGACTCGGCGAGCGCCGCCCGATGGGAGTCGGCCACCTCCACGCTGAGGCGGCCGACGTAGAGCGCGGCGTCGGCGAGGCTGCCACCGGTCGACAGGGACGCGGTGGCGTCCGGCGTGGCGAGATCCCGCTCGATTCGATCCATGACCTCCTGGGTGGTGGCCAGGTTGCCCGCCGACTGGATCACGATGGTTCGGTCCGGCGCAGGGTGGAAGACGAAGAGCTTGCGGTAGATGCTGACGTTGTCCACGCCGGCGTTCGTGCGCGAATCGGACAGGAAGACGAGACCGTCGTCCATGCGCATCGACAGGCAGTAGGTCACGGTGGTCCTCCAGGGGCGGGTGCGGAAACTGTAGGAGGCTGTTCCCCGACCGGGACCACTCCAGAGGACGAACCATGAGCGCCGATGCCGATGCCGATGACGGAGCCCTGCCGATCGTGGTGTCGACCGGCGAGCTGCCTCCGCGCGAGCTCGTCGACCGACGGATGCGCGAGGCGTACGAGCGGTTCCGCGGGGTCGACGAGGGAACCATCGCCACCTACATCCCGGCCCTCGCGTCCGCCTCGCCGGAGTGGTTCGGGCTGGCGATCGCAGGCGTCGCTGGTGGGGTCTCGGCCGTCGGTGACGCCCAAAGGGAGTTCTCGATCCAAAGCGTCTCGAAGCCGTTCGTGTTCGCGTTGGTCTGCGACGCGATCGGCCACGACGCGGCCAGGCAGCGGTTGGGCGTGAACGCCACAGGCCTCCCCTTCGACTCGGTCGTCGCGGTCGAGCTGGGTGCGGACGGCATCACGAACCCGATGGTGAACGCCGGAGCACTCGCGACCGCGAGCCTGGTGCCCGGCGAGGGCCCTGACGAATGCTGGGAGTTCGTCCGCCGGGGGCTCTCGGCCTTCGCCGGCCGGGAGCTGGCGGTGGACGAGGAGGTGTTCGCGTCCGAGCAGGCCACGAACCAGCGCAACCGCGGGACGGCGCACCTCCTGGCGGGCTACGACCGCATCTACTGCGACCCTGACGAGGCGACGGACCGCTACACGAGGCAGTGCTCGATCCTGGTGACCGCCACGGACCTCGCGGTCATGGCCGCCACGCTGGCCGACGGCGGCGTGAACCCGATGACGGGGGAGGCGGTGATCGACCCGGCGATCTGCCGGCGGGTGCTCGCCGTGCTCGCGACCGCCGGGCTCTACGAGCGGACCGGCGACTGGCTCTACGACATCGGCCTGCCCGGCAAGAGCGGGGTCAGTGGCGGGATGGTGACGATCTCCCCGGGCAAGGGTGGACTCGCCGCGTTCTCGCCGCTGCTCGATCCCGCCGGAAACTCCGTCCGCGGTCGTCTCGCCACGGCCCACCTCTCGGACACCCTCGGGCTCAACCTCTTCGCCTCCACCTACCGCCCCCTCGACACGGCGCGGGAATCGTGACGGGTCGTGGACGGGCGCACGGTGCGGGGAGCCATGATGGCGCCGTGACCACGGTCGATCTCGAGGGGCATCAGGGGCTGCGCCTCGCCGGTGAGCGCTTCGGGGGCGACGGCGACCCCGGGGTCGTGTTCCTCCACGGCGGTGGCCAGACCCGCCACTCGTGGGGTGGGACCGCCGCCCGCGTCGCCGATCGGGGGGTGACCACCCTCACCCTCGACGCCCGCGGTCACGGCGACTCGAACTGGTCACCCGACGGTGACTACCGCCTGGCCACCTTCGCCATGGACCTGGAGGCCGTCCTTGCGTCGGTCGACCAGCGCCCGGTGCTCGTGGGGGCGTCCCTCGGCGGGCTCACGGCGATGCTCCTCACCGGTGAGCTGGTTCCGGGTGCCGCCCGGGCCGTCGTGCTCGTCGACATCGTCCCGGACATGGAGCCGGCCGGCGCCGAGCGCATCCGGGCCTTCATGGCTGAGCGGGCCAACGAGGGCTTCGCCTCGCTCGAGGAGGCCGCCGACCTGGTGGCCGGCTACAACACCCATCGCGAGCGGCCCGCCGACCCGAGCGGACTCGCCAAGAACCTGCGCGAGCGCGACGGCCGCTGGTACTGGCACTGGGACCCCCGCTTCATGGACCCGGCGTCCGACAAGGCGCCCTCGGAGATCATGGACGTCGACCGCCTGCACGCCGCGGTCGAGCGCATGGCCGCCGACATCCCGGTGCTGTTGGTGCGGGGCCGGATGAGCGACCTCGTCAGCGAAGAGAAGGCCGAGGACTTCCTCGCTCGCTTCCCCGCGGTCGAGTTCGTGGACGTCTCGGGCGCCGGCCACATGGTCGCGGGCGACCGCAACGACGCCTTCACCGACGCCGTCCTCGCCTTCCTCGACCGCCACGAGCTCGCGCCCGGCTGATCGCCGGCCCCGCCGGTCGTCCACCCCGCCCCCGAACCCGAGCCAGAGCCACAGGCCGAGTCCCCGGGGCGGCCGACGAGCGGTCGACCGTCCGTGCGCGTCGGCGATCTAGCCTGCGAGGACAGGGGGATCCATGGAGCATGGTCGCGTCGTCGGGGCGAGCACCGTCGTGGATGGCGGCGGCGCGTCGTGAGGGTCCTCGAGCCGCAGTGCGAGTGGACGGCGGCCGACGTGGCCGACGAGGACACCTGGACCGTGCACCTCACACCCGACGAGCTCGGCGAGCTGGACGCCGCCCTGCGCCACGCGATGCGGCGGTCGACCGATCCCCTCGAGCTGTCCGCCGACGACTTCCCCCTCGGTGGGTTCGTGTACCGCCTCGCCGCGGTCGAGCTCGAGCTGATCGACGGCCGGGGCTTCGTCCGCCTCCGCGGGATCGATCGCTCGGCCTACACCCAGGACGAGATGGAGCTCCTCTACTGGGGCCTCGGTCTGCACCTGGGGGTGCCCCTCGCCCAGAACCGGCACGGGCACGTGCTCGGCGACGTGACCGACCAGGCCAAGCGGCCCGACGACCCCACGGCCCGGGGCAACGAGCTCGGCGGCATCGCCCTGCCCTTCCACTGCGACGGGGCCGACCTCGTCGGCCTCCTCTGCCTGGAGAACGGCATGGGTGGCGGGCTCTCGGCGGTTTCGAGCTCGGTGCGCATCCACAACCGGCTGGTCCGGGAGCGCCCCGACCTCGCCGCCGCCCTCTACGAGCCGTACCCCTACGACTTCCGGGGTGAGCAGCCGGCGGGCGGACCCTCGTTCTACGAGCTGCCCGTCTTCACCGAGTGGGACGGGCGCCTGTTCGTGCGGTGCATCCCGCCCTACATCTGGGCGTCCCAGCGCCATCCCGAGGCGCCTCGCCTGAGCGACCTCCAGCGAGAGGCCCTGCTGGCGGTCGAGACGATGGCCGAGGATCCGGACAACCACGTGCTCATGGAGCTGCGCCCCGGCGACATCCAGTTCATCAACAACTTCCACGTCCTCCACGGACGCACCGCGTACGTGGACGACCGGCCGACCGGCCGGGTCCGCCACCTGAAGCGACTGTGGCTGGAGACCGACGAGCTCACCAGTCGACCGCCACACTTCGCCCGCCGCAGCCACTGGGAGGCCAACCGCTCGGCCAGCCGCCTCCGCCCCACCGTCGAGGGCTGAGCACCCGAGGGGCGAATCGACCGCGTCCCGCAGTGCCGGGCGCGGTTGACTGGGGTGATGGCCGACGCGCGGGTGAAGACGACCCGGCGTCCGCTGGTGCTGTTGGAGGCGGCCACCTTGCTGTCCGGCGCAGGCAACGGCGCCGCCCTCGTCCTGTTGCCGTGGATCGCGCTCGAGCGCACCGGCGAGGCCAGTGCCGCCGGCCTGCTCGCCGCGGCCACCGCGCTCCCGCTGCTGGTGTCGAGTCTGTTGTCGGGGACGATCGTCGACCGGCTGGGGCGCAAGCGCACAGCCGTCGGGGCCGATCTGCTCTCGGCCGCGTCGCTCGCGGCCATCCCGATCGTCGACCTCACCATCGGACTCGACCTGGGCTGGCTCGTGGCGCTCGCGGTCATCGGGGCGATCTTCGATCCGGCCGGCGTCACCGCCCGCGAGACGATGCTCCCGGCGGCTGCGGGTCGGGCGGGTTGGCCCCTCGAGCGGGTCAACGGCCTCCACGAGGCCATCTGGGGCGTGGCCTTCATCGTGGGGCCGGGCGTCGGCGGCGTTCTGATCGCGTGGGTGGGCGCCATCGACGCGATGTGGGTGACCACGGTCGGGTTCCTGCTCTCGGCGGCGTGCGTGTCGGTGCTGCGCGTGCCCCACGCCGACGCCCCGGTCGTCACCGACGACGCCCCCGAGGGGGTCTGGGCCGGGACACGGAGGGGCCTCGGCTTCGTGCGCCGGGACGGGCTGCTCCTCGCCATCACCGTCATCTCCGCCCTGCTGGTGTCGGTGTACATGCCCATCGAAGGCGTGCTGTTGCCCGTGCACTTCGAGGCGCTCGACGAGCCCGGCCGTCTCGGGGCCATCGTGATGGCGATGAGCCTCGGGGGCATCCTCGGCGCGGTCCTCTACAGCTGGCGGGGTGACCGCCTCCGTCGGGCCACCGTGTTCCGCGGGGCGCTGGTGCTCACGGCCACCTTCATCCTGGTGCTTGCCGTGCTGCCACCGTTCCCGGTGATGATCGGGGCCTCGTTCCTGATCGGCCTCGCCTACGGCCCGATCGGCCCGTTGGTGAACCTGGCCATGCAGGCCCGCAGCCCCGAGCACATGCGCGGGCGGATCGTCGGCATCATCACCTCGACCGAGTACGCCGCCGGCCCGCTCGGCTACCTGATCGTCGGCGTGGCCACCACCCGCTTCGGGGTGCAGACGACGTTCACCGCCGTGGCCGTCCTGATCCTGGCCATCGCGATCGGGGCGGTCTTCGTCCGCTCGCTCGACCAGTTCGACGAGCTCGCGGTGCCGGAGCACGTGCCCCACGGCGCCGCCGAGATCCTCGACGCGGCCACGTCCGGCCCCCTGCCCCTCATCCAGCCGCCCCGCGACCCCGACGCCGCGGCCCACCGAGCTGAACGGGACCCCGCCGCCGACGCCGGCTGAGCGCGCCCTCGGGCACGCGGCGGTGCGGGGGAGCAGACTGCGGGCGGCGGCGACGGTCCGGTCGCCCCGCCGCCCGAGGAGGTAGGTCGTGGTCGCCGAAACCGGTCCCCCTGACGCCGACACGGTCGAGGTCGTCCGAGTCGCGGTTTACCGGGCGCTGGCGCGCACCGGGCGGCTGCCGCGTGGCGGCGCCCTCGCGGAGCTGGCCGGGAGCAACGTCCGCCTCGGCCGGGCCATCGAGCAGCTCGCCGCCGACCGGCACCTGGCCCTCGACGAGCAGGGCCACATCGTCCTCGCCCACCCCTTCGCCACCCGCTCGTTCGGCTACAGCGTGATGAGCGCCGACACCCTCTGGTGGGGCGGCTGTGCGTGGGACTCGTTCGCCATCCCTCACCTGGTGCCCGACTGCGGGACGGTCGTCGTGGCGTCGACCTGCCCGGCCTGCGACCGCGCCCTCGCCTGGCGCTTCGACGCCTCGGCGCCGCCGGAAGGACCGGAGCGGGCGCACTTCCTGGTGCCGACCGCCCACATGTGGGACGACGTCGTGCACACGTGCAGCCACCAGCTCCTGTTCTGCGACGACGCCTGCATCGATGCCTGGCTCGACCGCACCGGCAACGCCGAGGGCTACCGAATGGACCTCGGGACCCTGTGGCGCTTCGCGGCCCACTGGTACGACGGCCGCCTCGAACCCGGGCACCGCCGGCGCGAGCCCGCCGAAGCCAGCGCCTACTTCCAGGAGGTCGGCCTGCGGGGAGCCTTCTGGGGCCTACCTGAGGGCTGAGACCCGGCCCGGCGGACGTGCCCGCCACGGGTGTGACCCATCGGACACAATGGCGCCCACCCCGACCCGCCTTTGAGGAGGTGACGGTGTCGCGCCGTCCCAACATCCTGCTCGTCGTCACCGACGAGGAGCGCTTCCACATCCCGCAGCCCGAGGGGTTCGCCCTCCCGGCCCACGAGCGCCTTGCCGCGGGCGGGACCAGCTTCACGAACTACTACGCCGCCGCGGCCATGTGCAGCTCGTCGCGCTCGGTGATCTACACGGGCCAGCACATGCCCCTGACCCAGATCCACGACAACGACAACATGCCCTACGTCGACCCGCTCGACCCGGCGCTCGGCACCATCGGCACGATGCTGCGCGACGCCGGCTACTTCACGAGCTACCAGGGCAAGTGGCACCTCTCGAAGCTCTACAAAGAGCCGGGCGATCCGTCCACGGTCGACGCCCTCGAGCCCTACGGCTTCTCGGAGTGGAACGACTGGGGCGACATCGACGGCGGCGCCTGGGCGGGCCTGCGGGTCGACCCCGTCATCGCCGGTCAGGCGGTGAAGTGGTTGCGCGAGCGGGCCCCTGTGGTGGCCGAGGACCAGCCCTGGTTCCTGGCGGTCAACTTCGTGAACCCCCACGACATCATGAGCTTCGATTTCGGCGGCAGCTCGCCGGTCCAGCTCCCGCCCAACCTCGCCCACGCGGTGGTGGCCAAGCCCCCGGCCGAGGTGCCGATCTACCAGCGCCAGTGGGACGTCGACCTACCCGCCAACCTCGGCGACGATCTCTCGGGGGCGGCGCCGGCGGTGCGCGAGTACGCCGACATGATGGATCTCGTGTTCGGCGAGGTCGCCGGCGAGGACAACTGGCACCAGGCGCTGAGCTTCTACCTGAACTGCATCCGCGACGTGGACCGCAGCATCGACCTCGTCCTCGATGCGCTGGTCGCGACCGGACAGGCCGACCACACGGTCGTGCTCTTCACCGCCGACCACGGCGACCTGGTCGGGTCCCACGGCCTGCGCCAGAAGGGCAACCTCGTCTACGACGAGAACTTCCACGTGCCGCTGATCGTCGACCACCCCGACCTCGCCGGCGGCACGACCACCGACGCGCTCGCCTCGGCCGTCGACCTGGCGCCGACCCTGCTCGAGTTCGCCGGCGTCGACGCGGCCACGGTGGCGGAGCGCTACCCGGCGCTGCACGGCCACTCGCTGGTCGCGAGCATCGACGGTGGCGCGCCCGTCCGCGACGGCGTCCTCACCGCGGTGGAGGCGGTCACCTACCTCGACGCCGGCTTCTGGCACCACTTCGGCGACCCCGACGTGGCCGACAAGGTGCTGGCCGGAGAGCTGCGCCCGGACTGGCGCAAGCGGGGCTTCCTGCGGGGCTTCACCGACGAGCGCTACACGTTCGGCCGGTACTTCTCACCCCTCGACCCGAATCGGCCCGCCGACGTCGATGCCCTCTTCGCCGAGAACGACGTGGTGCTGTACGACCGCCAGACCGACCCGGGCGAGACGGTGAACCTCGCCGCCGACCCGGCGCACCGGGACCTCGTCGAGACCTACCGGGCCAAGCTCGAGGCGCTCATCACCACCGAGATCGGCGAGGACCGCCACGACTGGGTCAGCGAGCGCCCCCAGCTCCTCGGCTGGCCCACCTGGCGCGGCGACGCCGCCTGACGACGGCCCCGCCCACACGGGAAAGCCCGACCCGCCCCACGCAATACGCTTCGGGCGCCGACGTCCCCACCCGCCACCCCACCGACCACCGCCGCCGCAGGATCGGGGACGCAGACCTGGAGGTCCCACCATGAGTGCACCTACCGACGCCGAGCTCACCGAGCGCACGAACGCGCTGGTCGAGGCCTGCCGTGACTTCCTCGACGACCAGGTGCGTTTCCGGGGCGCCCAGTTCGACGCCGGCCTGGCCCTGGTCCACCTGCCCGAGGGCGCCGGCGGGCTCGGCGGCAACCGGGGCCAGCAGGCGGTGATCGACGCCATCCTCCGGGCCAACGGCGTGACCTACGAGGACCTGCGCATCAACCCCATCGGCATCGGCATGGGGCTGCCGACGGTGCTGGCCTACGGCAGCGACGAGCTCAAGGAGAAGCACCTGCGCCGGATCTTCACCGGCGAGGACATCTGGTGCCAGCTGTTCTCCGAGCCCACCCACGGCTCGGACGTGGCGGGCATCCCGAGCCGGGCCGTGCGCGACGGCGACGAGTGGGTGGTCAACGGTCAGAAGGTCTGGACCACGCTCGCCCACCTCTCCAACTTCGGCATGCTGCTCACCCGCACCGACCCCGACGTCCCCAAGCACAAGGGCCTCAGCTACTTCGTGCTCGACATGCACGCCCCCGGCGTCGACGTCCGGCCGCTCTACCAGATGACCGGCGAGGCCGAGTTCAACGAGGTCTTCCTCACCGACGTGCGCATCCACGACTCGCAGCGACTCGGCGCCACCGGCGACGGCTGGCGGGTCGCCACCACGACGCTGATGAACGAGCGGGTCGCCCTCGCCGGCGGACCGGCGCCGAAGGGCTCGGGCGTCATCGCCGGGCTCGTGAGCCTGTGGGAGAAGCGGCGCGACCAGTTCGACGAGGACGAGCGCGCCCGGTGGCGGGACCGGGTCGCCGGGCTCTGGGTCGAGGCGGAGGTCGGGCGCCTGACCAACGCCCGGGCCAAGGAGAACGCCATCGGTGGCAACCCGGGCCCGGAGGGCTCGGTGGCCAAGCTGGCCTCGGCCGAGCTGAGCATCGCCGTCAACGAGGCCATCGTCGACCTGCTCGGCCCGGAGGGCATGCTCCACCTGCCGGGTTACCCGATGTCCCGCTCCTCGGACTCGATGGCGACGCCGACGGGCCGCTTCCTGCGGTCTCGGGCCAACACCATCGAGGGCGGCACCTCGGAGATCATGCGCAACATCCTGGGTGAGCGCGTCCTGGGCCTCCCCGGCGACGTCCGCGTGGACAAGGACCTCCCCTGGAGCGAGATCCCCCGCTGAGAGGGGAGGGGCCGCGGTCCCTCGCCCGGCCCCACCGAAGAAGAAGATTCCTCCACCCGTGTCGAATTCGGGTCGCCCGGCGCGTCACCCTCCTGTCGGCGATGATCGCCGGCGACGACGAGAGGAGTGGACATGAAGTACTTCGTGCTGTTGGCCGGCGACGGTGAGATGCCCGGCTGGGACGAGCTGAGCCCAGAGGAGCAGGAAGCCGGGTTGGCCAAGCACCTGGCCTTCGACGAGGCCTGCGCCGCCCGGGAGGGGGTCGAGATCGTCGGTGGCGAGGCACTCGACGCCACGATGGCCACGACGCTGCGCACCCGCGGCGGCGAGATGACCATCACCGACGGGCCCTTCGCCGAGGCGGCCGAGGGGATCGGCGGGTTCTACGTGCTGGAGGCGCCCGACCTCGACACGGTCATCGAGCTCTGCCGGGTCCTGCCCGCCTATGACATCGACATCCGACCGGTCCTCGAGCTCGGCTGACGCCGCGCTCGCCGCGGCCTACCGGTCCGAGTGGGGCCGGTTGTCGGCGCTGCTGGTGGCGCGGACCCGACGCCTCGACCTGGTCGAGGACGCGCTGGGCGAGGCGTTCGCCCGGGCCGCGGAGACCTGGCCGGCCGCCGGGGTCCCGAGGAACCCCGGCGGCTGGCTCTACACGACCGCGCACCGCCAGGTGCTGGGCCGGTTGCGGGCGGAGGCGGTGGCCGGGCGCAAGGCGCCGCTGCTCGCGGTCCGACCCGACTGGGTGGCCCCGGACCCGCCCGGCGGCGAGCTGGTCGACGAGCGACTGCACCTCGTCCTGTTGTGCTGCCACCCGGCCCTCCCTCGGGACTCGCGGTCCGCGCTCGCGCTGCGCCTCGTCATCGGGACGCCGACCGAGGAGATCGCCCGGCTGTTCCTGGTGTCGACCCCGACCATGGCGGCCCGTCTGACGCGTGCGAAGAAGAAGATCGTCGGCGCGGGCATCCCGCTCGGCGCTCCGGCCGCCGACGAGCTCGGCGCACGCCTGGACGAGGTCTGCCGGACGATCTACCTGGCCTTTACCGCCGGCTACACCCCCGGGACCGGTCCCGAGCTGCTCCGGGCCGACCTCGCCGGCGACGCCGTCCGCCTGGCAGCGGTGCTCACGGAGCTGGTGCCCGACGAGCCGCAGGTTCGGGCACTCCATGGGCTGCTCCTGCTCCAGCACTCGCGCCGAGACGCGAGGGAGGAGGCCGGCCGGCTGGTGACCCTGGCGGAGCAGGACCGGTCCCGTTGGCACCGCGACGAGATCGACGTGGCGCTGGCGCTGGTCGCCGGCCTCGAGCCGAGCTCGGGGTACGCCGAGGAGCTCCGCCTCCAGGCCCTGATCGCCGCAGAGCACGCCTGCGCCGAGACCGCGAGCGCCACCGATTGGGGAGCGATCACCGCGCACTACGCGGTCCTGGAAGCGCAAACGGGGTCCGCGGTCGTGCGCCTCAACCGTGCCGTCGCGGTGGCCGAGGCGACCGGTCCCCGAGAGGGCCTCGCCTTGCTGGACGGGCTCGACGCCCTGCTCGAGGACAGCCACCGGCTTGCTGCCGTCCGCGGCGAGCTCGCCCGCAGGGCCGGCGACCTCGAGCTCGCAGCCGCCTCGTATCGAGTCGCGCTCGCCCGGTGTGGCAACGACGTCGAGCGCGCCCACCTCGAACGCCAGCTGATCCTGGTCGAGCAGGGGTCTGACCCGTCGAGTTGACCTGACGGCCTGGTCGCAGGGTCGGCCGCGATCACCCGTCGACCGCTCGGCGATGCCGGGCGGGCCAGGAGTACGATCGGCCCGCGAGCGGTGGCCACCAGACCTGGCGTCACCGTCGCCGAGGGGGTGCCGGTGAGCTACGACACGAAGGTCGACGAGGTCGGCGACGGCGTGTACCGGCTGTCGACCTGGCTGGAACCGGCGGGCCTGGTCTTCAACCAGTACCTGCTCGACGCCGACGAGCCGCTGCTCTTCCACACCGGGCAGCGGGCGCTGTTCGCCGACGTGTCGGCGGCGGTCGCGTCGGTCATGCCCATCGAGCGGCTGCGCTGGATCGCGTTCGGGCACCTCGAGTCCGACGAGTGCGGCGCGATGAACGAGTTCCTGGCCGCCGCGCCACAGGCGGAGGTGGTCGGCACCCACCTCGCCAACATCGTGTCGCTGTTCGACCTCTGCGACCGGCCTCCGCACTCGATGGGCGACGGTGAGGTACTCGACCTCGGCGGCAAGCAGGTGCGCATGCTCGAGACGCCCCACGTCCCTCACGGCTGGGACGCGCACCTGCTCTACGAGGAGGCCACGCAGACGCTGCTGTGCGGCGACCTCTTCACGGCGACCGGCGAGTCGCCTGCGGCGACCGACGCCGACATCGTCGGCCCCGCGATCGCAGCCGAGGACCTCTTCGGCGCGACCTGCCTCACCCCGGCCACCGCGCCCACCATCGCGAAGCTGGCCGAGCTGGGCGCCGAGACCCTGGCGCTGATGCACGGCCCGGCGTTCACCGGCGACTGCGCCGGCGCCCTGACCGCCCTCGCCGACGACTACGCCCGACGTCTCGCCGACGCCTGACGCCTGACGACGGGCGACGGGCGACGGGCCACCGGCGGGCTCCCGAGCCGTCGTGGTGGCTCAGGCCGTGTCGAGCACCTCGACCCAGCCGTTCGTGCCGTCGACGCGCAGGCGCTGGCCGTCCTCGATCAGACGGGTGGCCCCCTCGACGCCGACGACCGCGGGCAGGCCGTACTCGCGGGCGATGACCGCGCCGTGGGTCATGAGGCCGCCGACCTCGGTGACCAGCGCATCGACCGCGACGAAGACCGGTGACCAGCTCGGGTCCGTGCCCTTGGTGACGAGGATGTCGCCGGGCTCGAGGTCGTGGGCGTCGCCCACGTCGAGGATCACGCGGGCCCGGCCCTCGACCACACCCGCCGAGACCGCGAGACCGGCGAGGGCGCCGGCGGGCACGTCGTCGCGGTGGTACGAGCCACCGACGACCTCGCCTTCGGAGGTCATCACCCGGGGTGGGGTCAGCGTCGCGTAGGAGTGGAACTCCTCCCGCCGCCGGCGGATCAGGTCGCGGTCGACCTCGTGCGTGCGGGCGGCCTCGGCGAACTCGTCGAAGGACAGGAAGGAGACGTCGTCGGGGGCGTCCACCACCCCGGCGGTCACGAGCCGGTCGGCCTCCGCGAGCAGCGACCGCTTGTAGATCCAGTAGCGGCTGATCATCCGGTACTTGGGGTACTCCCGGTAGCCGGCGAACACCCGGACCCGGTCGATCATGGCCTTGGTCTCGGCGGCCTTCGTCTCTCCGTCCGACAGGGCACGCAGCCGCTCGAGCACCTCCCGCTCCTTCTCGGTGGCGACCCGCAGGCCCTCGGCCACCCGGCGTTCCCGCTCGCCGTCGGTGAAGTTCTCGACGTTGGCCAGGATCAGGGGGACGAGCGTGCTCGGGCGCTCGCTCCAGCGCGGCCGGGTGATGTCGATCTCCCCGACGCAGCGCATGCCGTAGCGCTCGAGGTAGTCGCGAAGCGCGTCGGCGGTCTCGGCGCCGCCCGCCACCTCGGGGAGCCGGTCGAGGAAGGTGTCGTCGTCGCCCGCCCCATGCAGGAACGCGACCACCTCGGGGTGGGCGCGGACCACGTCGGCGACGTCGAGCAGGGCGAGCCCCATCTCCGCGGTCACGTTGCCCGTCAGCGACTGGGACAGCAGGTCGACCACGTTGGTCTCGCCGAGCCACTCCTCGAGGTGGTCGTTCAGCCAGAACGCCGCCTCCATCGACGTGAGGAGCACCGGCAGGCTCTCGGGGTTGGCCAGGCGGCTGCGCATCTCGGGCAGGTCCTCGAGGATGAAGGCGAACACCTCGGGGCCGGTCTTGTCGGCGATCGCGGCGGCGGTCGCCGCCAGCGAGTCCTCCGTGCGCTCGACGAGCCGGGCGACCAGCTCGGGGTCGGCGTCGATCATCGACGGTGCGCCGGGGGCGCCCGGGATGGGCAGCGGGTCGCCGTCGTCGGCGGGCGGAGGTGGGAGGAAGCCCTCGCGGTCGACGAGCGTCTGCAGTGCGTCACCGATGAGCGGGTCGGACTTGCCCAGCCCGCCGATGATCGCCGGCCGGATCGCCGGCGACGCCAGGTTCTCGGCCACGTCGACGAACAGGCGCCCGCCGGCGACGTACATCGGGCGCATGGCGGTGAGCTGCCAGACCGACAGCCCGAGCGGTGTCATGGGCTCGGTCATCATCTGCTGGTGCCCGACCGAGACGAAGACGTGGGTGGCGTCGTCGTGGACCTCGGGGACCGGGAAGAGGGTGGTGATGGGCCGGCTCTGCACGACCGCGATGCCAGCGTCATCGAGGCACCACTCGATGTCCTGCGGTGCGCCGAAGTGGGTTTCGAGGTGGCGGCCGAGTGCGTCGAGCTCGAGCACCTGGGCGTCCGAGACTGCCGGTTCGCGGCGTTCCGCAGAACGCTCAGCGGTGACGATGGCGCCGTCGCACACCCGGTAGGTGTCGGGGGTCACCTGCCCGGCCACCAGCACGTCGCCGAGTCCCGGGACCGCCTCGACCGCGGTCACCAGGCGGTTGCCGGTCACCGGGTCCGCGGTGAAGAGCACGCCGGCCGCTCGGGCCTCGACCATCGTCTGGACGACCACGGCCATCCGCGCCGCCCGCTGGTCCATGCCCTGGCGTGAGCGATAGGCCACGGCCCGATCCGTGAAGAGCGACGCCCAGCAGCGGCGGACGTGGTCGATCACACCCTCTGCGCCGACGACACCGAGGTAGCTGTCCTGCTGGCCGGCGAACGAGGCGGTGGGCAGGTCCTCGGCGGTGGCGCTGGAGCGAACCGCGACCGGCGTGTCCGGGCCGAGCGCGGTGAGCGCCTCGCCGATCGCCGCGGCGAGGTCGTCGGGGACGGGGAGGGCCTCGACCGCCGTGCGCAGGCCCCCGGCGAGGGCCGCCAGCCCCTCCCGGTCGTCGGCGCCGACACCGGCGAGCTCGGCCAGCAGGGCGTCGATCTCGGGGGCTGCCGCCACGACCCGGGTGAACGCCCGCGTGGTGACGCAGAAGCCCGGCGGCACCCGCACCCCGTCCACCCGGAGCAGCTCGCCGAGGTTCGCCCCCTTGCCGCCGGCGACGCCGATCAGTGTCCGGTCGATCGCTGCGAGGTCGACCACCTCGCCCTGCTCCGCCCGGTCCACTGCGTCGGCATCGGTCATCCGCGTCCCCTCGTGTCGTGTCGTGTCGTGTCGTCGTGGCCGGCGCCGGCGTGGCCCGCCGATCCGGAGGGCGCATTCTCAGCACGGATCCGGTCCTTGCCACAAGCCCCCCACCCTGCGGTACGGTTTTCACGGCGGGGGAGGACGACCGGCGCGGCGGCGCCTCGATCCGGCGGTCATGATCGTCGGGTGCTCTCCCTGATTGGCGGTGCGCCGCGGTGCGGCAAGACGCTGCTGGCCCAACGCGTGGCATCGGCGCTCGGCGCCGGCTGGTGCTCGACCGACACCGTGCGCGACGTCGTGGGCATGCTCCGGCCCGACTTCGGCCCCGCCGGCGACGTCGGCGTTCCGCCGGGTGCCGAGGCCGACCTCTTCTTCCCCTACTTCGAACGGATGGCCGAGAGCTGCGCCTACCTCGCCGACGACTACGTGATCGAGGGGGTGGGCTTCCTGCCCCGCCACGTCGCCAAGTTGGCATCGTGGGTCGAGCGGCGGGTCGTGTTCGTGGGCATGGTGGAGCCCCGCCTCGACGCCATCCTCGCCCACGAGGGTCGCAACCGCTGGCACCGCCACCTGCCCCCCGAGACCCTCGCCCTCCTTCCGGCGTGGATCGCCGACTGGAGCCGCGTCCTGCGTGACGAGTGTCGCGAGGCCGGCGTGCCCTACGTCGACCTCAGTGTCGACTTCGACGCCGGACACCGGCGGGCCGAGGACCTCCTCCTCGGTCGTTGAGCTCCAGACGGACGGCGTCCGCATGGGGGCCTTCCGGCATCGAGGCAACCATCGACAGTGTGGGACGCGTGGTGATTCCGAGGCGGCTCAGCGATGAGCCCGGGATCACCCCGGGACCGGTCGACGTCCTGGGCGTTGGGTGCCGGCCACGGCGCCGAGGCGCTGCAGATCTTCGCGGAGGGCTGCGTCGCGGTCGCGGTGGTTCGGGGCGAGGGTCGCGTAGATCGGGTCGAGGACCTTGGGGCCGCGCACCACCTCGAAGGTCTGGATCACCCGGGCGCCGCCGTCGGCGGGCTCGACCCGGATCCTCCAGATCGAGCTGTCGGGGTAGAGCCTCGTCGGCACGGTCCGCCACACGAGCTCGTGGTCGTCCGCGCTCAGCACCTCGCAGACTCGTCCCCAGCGGAGCAGCCCCTGGTGGTTGCGTCCGCGGAACCGGGCGCCGGGCTCGGCGTGCGCCGCCCCGCCGAGCCAGGTGGCGGCGACGCACTCGTGGCTCCACTCGCCGACCCGGGTCGGATCGCGCACGACGTCCCAGACCGCGTCGGGATCGGCATCCACGACCACCTCCGTCCGACCGGTCTTCTGGACCCGTCGAGTGGCGCGGGCCGGGTGCCAGCATGCGTCACGCTCGCGCCGGTAGGCCCGGCCGAACCCGTGGACCAGGACGAATCGCTGGACGGGTGGCACGAGGCCGAGGACCAGCTCCCGGGACTCGGGGGTGGCGTCGTCGATCAGCCAGTGGCCTTCCTTGCCGAGCTGGGCGGGCGACTTGCCGTCGAGGTTGTGCTCCTGCTCGATCGCTTTCCATTCGTCGTCGGTGACGGCCGCGGCGACCAGGGGCATGGCCTCGTCCTCCTCCCGGCGCAGGTGGGGGAGCAGGTCGGCTTCCAGCGCGACGATCGCGTCGAGGAGGCGGGAGCAGTCGGTCTCGGCGTCGCTCGCCGCGTAGGCCGAGGCGGCAGCCTCCACCTCGTCGACCCGCTCGGCCACCGCTCGGTGGTCCGCGTCCATCGCGTCGAGGAGGGCGGCGGCGTCCGGTCGTCGGTCCCGCACCACGGGGTACAGACCGTTGTCCTCGGACTCGTGGTGGGCGTGCAGGAACGTCATCATCCAGGCGAGGTGGCGGGCGATGGCCCGGCGCTGCCGGTCGCCCGGCGGCGGGCTCGCCGCGAGGGCGGTGGTGGCGCGCTCGATGTCCCGGCGCAGGGCGTCGTGCACGACGGTCATCATGCGGGTGTCGGCCGGTGCGGTGGCGGCGACGTCCATGGCAAGCCTCCCTGGGGTCAGGTGTGCGGAAGGGTGCGCTCGAGGAGCGTGGCCATCCACGCCTCGTACGCGTTCGGCGTCCAGCCGGCGGTGTCGACGAGCAGCAGGTAGAGCTCGGGGCTCAACAGGGCCCACACCTCGTCGGCCTCGACCGTCGTCGGGGCCCGGCCGAGGATGAGGACCAGGCCGGCTTCGACGTCCGAGCGCTGACGGGCCCGGGTGGCGGCGAGCACCTCGGCGATCTGCTCGTCGGCCGGCGCCGCCTCGCGGATGACCCCGGCGTACGGGGCCGTGCGCTCGTTGATGGCCCGGATGAGCGCGGCGGCGCCGGCGATCCGCTCGGACCGCGGGCCGCGGCCGAGTGCGGCGAACTCCTCCCGCTCTGCCACCGCCACCTGCTGTTCGTCGCCGACCACGGCCACGTCGATCACCGCCTGCAGCAGCACCCGCTTCGACGAGAAGTGGGAGTAGACGGTCTCGGTGGCGACGCCGGCGGCCTTGGCCACGTCACGCATGCCGGTTCCGGCCCACCCCCGGGTGGTGAACAGCGAGCCGGCGGCCGCCATCACCGCGGCCCGGGTCTCCTGCGCCTGCTTGGCGCGCCGCGGCGATTCGTAGCGACGGGTCGTCTCGGCGGCGCTCGCCTTCGTGGTCACGGTTCCAGGATAGGACGATCCTGTATTCAGTACAAGAGCGTACTGGTCAATATGCGACCCGGAGTGCTCGACGTGCGCTCGAAGGAAGCGGCCCTCGACGGCCACGGTCGATGCGGCGCAGGTCCCTCGAGTCCGGTGGTGGCGGTTCGGCCCTCGACCAGCCTCCCGCCGGTAGGTTGCGGTCCGTGATCGACGTGGCCGCCGTCAACGTGGGGACACCGGCGGTGCTGGCGGACGCCGGCGGCGAGCGCGTGTACAGCGGGATCGCGAAGCGGCCGGTCGCGACCGGGACGATCCTGTGGCTGTCCCTGGTCAACCTCAGCGGTGACGGCCAGGCCGACCTGGCGGTGCACGGAGGCCCTGACAAGGCGGTCTACGCCTACCCGTCCGAGCACCTGCCGGCGTGGGAGGACGAGCTGGGGGAGACGCTCGGGGACGCACCGTTCGGGGAGAACCTGTCGACCGCCGGCGCGCTCGAGGCCGACGTCCACATCGGTGACCGGTGGCGCTGGGACGGCGCCCTGCTCGAGGTGTGCCAGCCTCGCTGGCCCTGCTTCAAGCTGGCTCTGCACCGCCAGCGGGCCGACATCCAGGCCCGCATGCGCTCGAACGGCCGGACCGGCTGGTACCTCCGGGTGCTGGAGCCCGGTGAGGTCACCGTCGGGTCGACGCTCGAAGTGGTCGAGACCGACCCGCGCTCGGTGTCCGTGCTCGATGCCCACGAAGCGATGGGCGACCGCCACCTCGAGCGCCGGGACCTGGTCGCCGCCCTCGCCGAGCACCCGGCCCTCGCCGCCGAGTGGCGCGTCCCCCTCCAGGATCGGCTCGCCCGCCGCGGCGGCTGATCAGCGTCCCGTCCCTCGCCGCCGGCCGGCGAGGTGAGCGCGCGGAGGATCAGCGGCAGTCGACGGCGACCGACAGGGCGGCGCAGACCTCTCGCATGCGCTCGTCGCTCAGGCGGCCCAGGCGGTCGACCAGGACACCGAGGGACACGCTCTCGACCAAGTCGAGGTTGACCGCGCTCGGTCGTGGCACGGGATCCGCCCCCGGTTCGAGCAGCACCTCACTGGCCAGGCCGCGAACGGTCGTCGTGCAGGGAGCGACGAGGGCGCGGCGCAGGCGAGGGATGGCGGCGTCCCGGCTGAGCACGACGACGGGGCGACGGCTGATCTCGGGCAGCTCGCACCACCAGAGCTCGCCCCGGCGTGGCTGGTCGCTCATGACGCGGCGGCGGCCGAGCGGAACGACGCGAGGTCTCCCCACTCATCGGGCTCGTCGAGCGGCCGCTCGTCGTAGGCCGAGTAGGAGGCGTCGATCTCCGTGCTTCGCCGTTGCGCGAGCAGAGCGTCGAGGGCCTGGTCGAACAGCGCCGCGTCGGTCGGTGCGCCGGTCGCCTCTCTTGCCTTCGCGAGCAAGGTCCCGTCGACGGTCGTGCTGACACGTGTGCGAGCCATGGCATGACTATGCCACTGTCCCACGTTGGCGACAACGGCGCCGTCGGCGCCGCCCGCATCGGGTTGGTAGCCGGTGGGTAGCACCAGTAGTAGCATCAAAGTATGAAGCTCAGCGTCAGTCTGCCCGAGGAGGACGTGGCCTACCTCGACACCTACGCGCAGGATCGTGGTCTCGACTCCCGTTCCGCAGCGTTGCGTCGAGCGGTCCGGCTCCTCCGGGCCTCCGAGCTCGGTGCTGCCTACGAGGAGGCATGGGCGGAGTGGGCGGGCGGCGACGACGCCGAGCACTGGGACACCGCGACGTCGGACGGGCTCGGCTGATGCGTCGGGGGGAGATCCGCTGGGTCGACCTCGATCCGGTGCTCGGCTCGGAGTCCGACAAGCGCCGGCCGGCCGTGATCGTCAGCAACGACGGTGCGAACACGACGGCGAACCGACTGGGCCGAGGGGTGGTGACGGTCGTGCCGGTGACCAGGAACACCACTCGGGTGTACCCGTTCCAGGTGCTCCTCAGCGCGGAGGCGACGGGCCTCCCGCACGACTCGAAGGCCCAGGCCGAGCAGGTGCGGTCGGTTGCGGTCGAGCGCATCGGGGATGCCCTCGGCATGCTGTCGGGCCCGGACGTGGCCGCGCTCGACGAGGCGCTGCGCCTCCACCTGGCCCACTGATCCACCCGACGACGCGGACTTCGACCAGATCTCGGAACGACGGTGATCGGCCGCCGTGAACTGTCTCAGCCGGCGGCGATGCCGGCGCCGATGGTGGTGAGCTGGTCGGACTTGCCGCCGAGCTCGTGCTCGAGGGTCTTGGCCCAGAGGAAGTAGCGGTGGACCGGGTAATCCCGGTCGATGCTGATGCCGCCGTGGACGTGGAGGCTGGCGTGGCCGACGATGTCCGCCGCCCGGGCCGCCCAGTACTTGGCGATGGCCACGGACTCGGTGGCCTCGGGGGCGTGTTCGTCGAGCATCGTCGCGGCCGACAGCGTCGTCAGGCGCACCCCGTTGAGGGCGATGAACGCGTCGGCCAGTCGGGTCTCCACGGCCTGGAAGCTGCCGATGGGCCGGCCGAACTGGTGGCGCTGGCCCGAGTACTCGGCGGTCACGCGCAGCGCCTTGTCGCAGGCGCCGAACACGAGCGCGCACACGCCGAGGGTGGCCAGGTCGACGAGGCGGGCGACGCCCTCGGGGCCGGCGACGCGCTCGGCGGGGGCGCCGGCGAAGGTGATCTGCCCGGCCCGGAGCTTGTGCTGGAGCAGCTGGGGCTCGATGGTGACGCCGTCGGCGCCGGCCTCGACGGCGTAGACGCCGTCGGCCGCGGTGACGAGCAGGACATCGGCGGTGGGGGCGAACCCGACCGCGGTCTTGATGCCGTGGAGACCGCTCCCGTCGTGGGTGAGCGCCGGCGCCCGCAGCGGGGCCCGGGGGTCGTCGGCGAGGGCCACCGCGAACGTTCGCTCGCCCTCGGCGACGCCGGCGAGCATCGCCGCGGCCTGCTGGTTGGAGGCGTGCTCGGCGACGAAGATCGTGCCCATCAACGTCGGTTGCAGCGGGACGAGTGCACACGCCCGGCCGAGCTCCTGCAGCAGCAGGGTCGCCTCGACCGCGCCGTAGCCGGTGCCGCCGGCGGACTCGGGGACGCAGAGGGCGAGCAGCCCGGCCTCGGCGAGGGTCGACCACAGCGCGGTGTCGACGCCGGTGTCACCGTCCTCCACGGCGCGGCAGCGCTCGCCGGTCACCTCTCCGGTGAAGATCTGCTCGGCCAGCGCGACGACGGCCTCCTGCTCCTCGGTCAGGTCCAGGTCCATGTCAGCGCTCCTCGAGCGGGTGGGAGGGGATGAGGCGGGCGAGGGCGGGCCGGCTCACCGGGGGCTCCCCGGCATGCCGAGGGCGAACACCGCGATGAGGCCCCGCTGCATCTCGTTCGTGCCGCCGCCGAAGGTGAGGACGTGCTGGCTGCGGATGTCGGCCTGGAGCTGGCCCCGGAGCACGGCGCCGGGCGAGCCGTCCTCCACGCCGGCGGCCGCGCCCACGATCTCGAGCATGAGGTCGTAGGCCTCCATGTAAAGCTCGGAGCCGTAGACCTTCACCACCGAGGCGTCGGCCGGGTTGAGCGGGTCGCCCCGCTCGGCCTTGAAGGCGATCTCGTAGTTGGCCAGGCGCAGGAACTCGTGGTGGGCCCGGATGTGGGCCAGGTTCCGCTGCACCCAGGGGAGGTCGATGATGCGCTCACCGTCGGCGGTGGTCGTCTCCTTGGTCCACGCCAGCAGGTCGCGGTAGCGGCGCTCGATGATCCCCGACGAGCAGATGGTGACCCGCTCGTGGTTGAGCTGGTTGGTGATGAGCCCCCAGCCGCCGTCCTCGGGCCCGACCAGGTTGGACACGGGCACCCGCACGTCCTCGAAGAACGTGTAGTTGGTGTTGAACGACCCGATGGAATCGATCGGCGTGTAGCTGAAGCCCGGGGTGTCGGTGGGGACGATGATCATCGAGATCCCCTTGTGGCGGGGGGCCTCGGGGTTCGTGCGGCAGGCGAGCCAGATGTAGTCGGCGTCGCTGGCCAGTGAGGTGAAGATCTTGGTGCCGTTGATGACGTACTCGTCGCCGTCGCGCACGGCCCGGGTCTCGAGCGCGGCCAGGTCGGTGCCGTGGTCGGGCTCGGTGTAGCCGATGGCGAAGTGGATCTCGCCGGCGAGGATCTTGGGCAGGAAGAACTGCTTCTGCTCCTCGCTGCCGAACTGCATGATCGTGGGCGCCACCGAGTTGACGCTGAGGACGGGCACCGGGGCGCCGAAGGCCATCGACTCGTCGAAGAAGATGAACTGCTCGACCGGCGTGAGGCCGCGGCCGCCGTACTCCTTGGGCCAGCCGACGCCGAGCCACCCGTCCGCCCCCATCTTGAGGGCCACCTTGCGGGGCACGGGGCCGACGCCTTCGGTACCGCGCAGCTCCTCCCGGAGCTCGGGGGTCATCAGCTCGGTGAAGTAGGCACGGATCTCCTCTTGGAGGGCCGCCTGCTCCGGCGTGAAGCGGAAGCGCATCGGGAGATCATGCCCGACCGCCGGCGCGGGGGCGGCACGAAGGGCGCGGCGGCGGCGCTGCGCAGTGGCGCCGTGCCTCCCTGGACCGGCGTCGCCCGTGGTCGGAGGTTACGGTGCGGGGATGAAGCGGTTCTCGGGGGCGGCTGCCTCGTTCGTGCTCGCAACGGTGGCGGGCGGGATGGTGCTCGTCGGCGCGCCCGTCGGCGCTCAAGGGGCGCCGACCCCGCCGACCGAGGCGTCCGCCGTCTTCGACTCCCCGGGCGAGGACGCCTTCGTCGTCCCCGAAGGGGTGTGTGCCGTGACCGTCGAGGTCGGCGGTGCTGGCGGCGGGGCGTCGTCCGGTGAGACGAGTGGGCTCCCCGGCGGCGAGCGGCCGGGTGGCCTCGGCGGCCAGGTCACCGCCGAGCTCGCCGTGACGCCGGGCGAGGAGCTCACCGTGGTCGTCGGTGGCGCCGGCGGCGACAGCGCGCCCGCCAGCTCCGGTGGCGCCGGCGGGTTCAACGGCGGCGGGACGGGCGGTGAGCTCAACTTCGCGTTCGGCGGTGGTGGGGGCGGCGGCATGTCCGAGGTCCTCCGCGGCGCCGAGGTGCTCGTCGTGGCCGGCGGCGGTGGTGGCGGTGGTGACGGCATCGACGGCGGCGGCGTCGGTGGCGACGGCGGTGAGGGCGGCACCGACGGCCAGGACGGCGTCAGTCAGGGCACCCCCGGCCTGGGCGGCGCATCCGGCGGCAACGGTGGGACCGCGGGAACCGGTCCCTTCGGTGAGGCCACCGACGGGTCGCCCGGCCAGGGTGGTGACGGCGGCGGCAGCCTCGGTAGCGGCGGCGGCGGCGGTGCCGGCGTCCTGGGTGGTGGCGGCGGCGGTGGCGGCGGTGAGTCCAGCGCCGGCGGTGGTGGCGGCGGCTCCAGCCTGGGTCCGGCGGGTGCGGTCTTCGCCACCGGTGTGATCGCCGGTGACGGCGTCGTCACTTTCACCTACGAGGCCGGCGGCGCCTGCGCCCCGCCGGTCGTCCCCGCTGAGCCGATCGACGTGGCGCCCCGATTCACCGGCTGACCCGCCGGCGCCACCGGCGCCGCCCTTTGATCAGGGTGCGTCGAGGGCGACGACCATGCGCATCTCGATCGAGCGGCGGACGACACCTTCGCGGGCGGCGTGCGCCGCCTCGGTCCAGGTTGCCGCTCCATGGCCACACACGCCCGCCGGATCGCGGCGGGCCTCGTCGGCCACGGTGGCCATGGTCGAGATCGCGTCGCGCAGCCCGGGGGGCGTGCCGGCGGGAAGGGGCTCGGCGGCGGAGGGGGTCGAGGCCAGTGCTTCGGTGATCCCTGCGGCGTCGCCGGCCGAGGCCGCGGCCTCGACGTCTTCGAGGGCCACGAACCACTGCTCGGCGACGTCCTCGCCGGGCAGGATGCCGGCGCCGTGCGGTGTGCTCAGGGTGTCGAAGAGCCAGGCGTGGCGGTGGTCCATGTCCGACCGGAAGCACCACCGTTGGCCGGGGTCGTGCAGGAACAGCCAGATGTCGTTGACGACCATCTCCTCGTCGCGCTCGAGGAACGTCGAGGTGGGCAGCCCGTAGCGGAGCTGGTGGCGGGGCCGGTCGAGGCTGGTGCCGTCGCCGAGCACCAGGGGTTGGACCGGCTGGCGCAGCGGGATCCACAGGTTGACCAGCATGAGGCCGGCCTCGTCGTTGTGGTCCTCGGGCGAGTGGTACCGGAAGAGCTCCGGCGCCCGCCCGCCCATCACCTGGGCGAGCGGCGTGCCGAAGACGTCCTGGTCGGCGTGGACCGAGGTGGCGATGCCGTGGCCGTTCATCCCCACCGAGCGGGCCCCGACCACCTTGCGGCCGTTGGGGCCGCCGTTGCGCATGATCAGGCCCTCGTCGGCCACGTGCATGACGGTGACCGTCGGCCCCGACAGCAACGGCAGGGTGGCGCCCCCCAGGGCGGAGCGGATGACCGCGGCGTCTGCGTCGTCGATGCGCCCGCTCGCCAGGACGTGGCCGAGGGTCGCCTGCAGGTCGTCGAACCCGGACAGGTCGACGGTGTCGAGACCGGCGCCGAGCAGGTCGGGCGCGTCGGCACCGGGAGCCGAAAGGTCGGTGGCCGGACACCGGTGCTGCTCGATGGTCTCGTCGGAGTACGGCCCGCCCCGCACCCCGGCCCGGAACAGCCCGGGGTGCGCCTCGTCGGGGATCGCCACCGCCGGCGGCGTGAACCCCAGGACGACCGGGACCTCGACCTCGACTCCTACGTCGGCGACGGCCATGGCGCGACGCTAACGGACGGAGCGCGGTCAGGTCGCGGGGGTGGGCTGCCTCGAGGCCTGAAGGCGGGGGCGCAGCGCGGCGAGCGCCACGAGGACGACGACCAGTCCGTAGGCGAGCCAGCGTCCATCGCCGATGTCTCCGCTGTTGCTCAGCTCGCGCGCGTTGGTGAGCAGGAGGAGGGCGCCGACCGCCACGCCCATCGGCCGGGGCGGGATGTGGCGGATCGACCACGCCGCCACCGGGGCGGCGAGCATCCCGCCGAGAAGCATGGCCGCGATGATCCCGATGTCGAGATCTCCCTTGCCGACGGCGGCGATCAGTGAGGTCACCGAGACGGCGGCGACGGCGACCTCGGCGGTGTTCACCGAGCCCACCGCGAACCGCGGCGCCAGCTGGCGGCCCATCAGGAACGGGGTGACCACCGGCCCCCAGGCGCCGATCATGCCGTTGGTGATGCCGCCGGCGGTGGCCACCACCTCGACGCCCTTGTCGTTGAACGGCGGCATCTTGTCGGGGTCGCCGGCCAGGTCCTCGAACTCCTCCGGCTTGGCGGTCACCGGTCGGCTGAAGCGCCAGAGGATGCGCAGCCCGATGATGATCAGCAGCACGGCGAGGGCGGGCTTGATGACGTCGCCGTCGACGTTCGAGAGGATGGTCACGCCGATGAGGGCCCCGACGGCGCCGGGGATGGCCAGCTTCAGCACGAGCTTGTGGTCGATGTTGCGGAACCGCCAGTGCGAGATCGCCGCGGCGATGCCGGTGGCGACCTTGGCCAGGTTGACCGTGGTCGAGACCGACGCCGGCGACATGCCGGTGCCGAGGAGGATGCTCGAGCTGGTGGGCCCGAAGCCCATCCCGAGCGCCCCGTCGACGAGTGAGGCGGCGAACCCGGCCAGCGCCACGAGGAGGAGGTCGTCCATGACCACCAACGTATTACCTACCCAGCAGATAGACAAACTGATCATGGTCGAGTGGGGCGCGCCGCCGCCGTGAGGAGCGCACACCCATCCCCCTGGGCGACTTCGGCCACCCAGGTCGCTCGCTCCGGCCGCAGCCAGCGTTCGACCTCGTCGCCGTCGACGGCGACCTCGAAGCCGCCCCAGCGGGCATGCTGGTCGGATGGGCACGACCGGGCACGCCATTGCGCAGGTCGACGGCCGATGATCGACGAGGCGCTGGGATCCACGCCGGCGGGCCGGCGGCGGCCCGAGTAGATCGTGGCGCCCCGAGAAGGACCGCCGGGCCCGGGCATTCCACCCGGCATGTCGAACCTGCCGCCCCCGCCGATGCGACCGGCGCCACCCGCCGGGCGCCGACCGGTCGGGGTGATCGTGACGGTCGTGACGCTGCTGTGCCTCGTCGGGTTGGCGCTCTGGGTCGTCGTCGTGGTGGCGGTACTGCGAGCCCGTGTCGATGATCGCTCGGATGCGGCGACGGCGACCACGGCGAACACGGCACCGACCACGGCCGACACCGAGGACGAGACGGCGGACACCACCTTCACCATCCCGCCGTTCGGCCCGGACCTGGACGGGTTCGAGGGGGACATCGCGTCGATCACCGCGGTGCCCGCCGGCGCCCGCCCCTACGGGCTCGTCGCCGACGGCCAGGCGGTGTGGGTCACCAACAACGTGGGTGGGAGCGTGACCCGGCTCGACCCGGCGACCGGCCGCACCGTCGCGACGGTCGACGTCGGTGACTGCCCCGAGCGCCTGGCGCTTGGGGCGGGCGCCGTCTGGGTCCTGAACGCCTGCGACGGCACCGTCACACGCATCGATGCGTCGACCAACGAGGTGGTGACCACCCTCCTCCTCGACGCTCAGCCCCAGGCCATCGCCGCCACGGACGACGCCGTGTGGGTCACCACGCTGGGGGCTCCCAACCTGCAGCGCATCGACCCGGCGACCAACCAGTTCGTCGGCGGCGTGACCATCCAGGCCACGCTGGTCGGCGTCGCCGCCACCGACGAGGCCGTGTGGGTGACCGACGAGGCCGACGCCGGCCGGGTCCTCCGGGTGGACCCGAGCACCGAGCAGGTCGTGGAGGAGGTGGCCGTCGGCCCGGACCCGTCGGGCGTGGCCCTGGCCGACGACGGCAGCGTGTGGATCGTCGACCGCGGTGGCGACACGGTCACGGCGATCGCCGATGGTGAGGTGGTCGACGAGTACGCGGTGGAGGTGGGCGGCTTCGAGACGGGGACCCGTTCCGTCATCGCCACCAGCCCCGGCCGGGCGTGGGCGACCCACTCCGGAGCGCTGGTCCGCGTCGACGGGGAGACGGGCGAGGTGGCGAGCGCGCAGATCTGCACGCTGGAGGACGTGAACGCAGTGGCGGTCGTCGGCTTCTCCGTCTGGGTGACCTGCCTGGACAGCCTGGGCGACGCCGGCTCGGTCCAGCGCATCGACCTCGACGGCGGCTGACTGGCGCGTGGTGGAGCTGATGGGGCGGTGTTCGAACCAGACTCCTGTTCAGTTGGCGGCGCGGACCCGCAGGTCCTGGCCCTGCTGGGCGATGCTGTCGCGGGCCTCTTGGCAAACCTTGCCAAGAGGCTAGGATCAAACCGTGACCACCATGAACGTCTCGCTTCCCGACGAGCTCCGCTCCTTCGTGGATGCCCAGGTCAACGAAGGGAACTACGGGTCCACCAGCGAGTACGTCCGCGAGCTCATCAGGCGCGACCACGACCGCCGACAGCTTCGTGCGGCACTCCTCGAAGGCGCTCGGGGCCCGGTGACTGCCAACGCCGACGCCGCGTACTTCGCGTCGCTGCGAGACCAGGCGCGATCAGCGGGCTGAGATCGGCCTCGTGCAAGCCCAACTTCGCGCTGCCGCGGAGCGCGACGTCGAGGAGACGATGGTCCACTACCGCGACGAAGCAGGCCCCGAGATCGCCCTCGACTTCGTCGACGCGCTCGAGGTCGCGATCACGCGCCTCTGCGACCACCCGTACATCGGCTCCCTCCGGTTCGCCTTCGAACTCGAGATCCCGAACCTGAGGAGTTGGCCCCTCCAGCGGTTTCCCTATCTGCTCTTCTACGTTCCCGACGACGACCGCATCGACATCTGGCGGGTGTTACATGCTCGGCGCGACCTCCCGGCGTTCTTGACGGCTGACCCGGACAGGCCCGATTCCTGACGGCCGAACGGAGTGCAAGCTCGAAGGTCGCCGCCAGGGCCCAGCAGACGTGCGACGCAATCCGACACGCCCGGTCGGACGAGCCCACCACGATCGAGTGGACCTAACCGCGCTGTTCTCGAACCCCGTGGATCCCAACCCTCTCGGTGAGAAACCGCCGCAGGACGCCGATCCTGAGGTCGACGGACCCCGCACCAGACGGGCCAAGCAGGTGCAGCGTCGGCTGACGACCGACGAGGTGGCCGAGCTGGTCCGCCGCTACCAGGCTGGCGAGACCGCTGATCTGCTGGCCGCTGCCTTCCAGATCCACCGCACCACCGTGACCAGCCATCTAGAGCGGAACGGCATCCAGCGACGCGGCGGAGGTCGACGTGTGCTCGCCGCCGACGATGTCCAGGTGGCAGCCGAGCTCTACGAAGGAGGGCAGTCCCTGGCCAGCATCGGCCGGCAGTTCGATGTCCACCACACGACGGTGGCTAACGAACTACGCCAGGCCGGCGTGGAGATTCGACCTCGCCGCGGTTGGCCTCGTTGATGGTCGGGGGCTGGCTGTTCAGGATGCTTCGAACGCCTCGATGTAGGTCTTGTTCGCGTACACCGTCTGATCGATGTGTGGCTCCAACCAGTCGACAAAGACCGACTTCCCGAGCTGCGCGTCGCCGAGCCTCCTGGTTGACACAAGTGTGCATGACTTCCTTGCGCGGGTAAGGGCAACAAGAAGCTGACATACCTCCTCATTGTTGGGGGCCTGATTGTTGCGGGGGAAGTGGCCGGCGTTGATTCCAGCGATGAACACATGGCCGGCCTGAAGACCCTTAGAGCCCATCAGTGAAGTGACCATCACCAACGGCTTGGTCTCGTCCCACGGGTCCGGCGTATCGGGTTCGGGGGGCGCGAGCTGATCATCGAGTTCGTCGACTGAGACAGCGAGCGCATCGGCCAAGGAATTCCGGTCCTCAGAACTCATGTCCTCGTCTCCGTACGCCTTCGCAACCAGCGCAGCAATATCGCGTTGGCCGTCGAGGAACGCCTCCTGGAGCAAGGTCACGAGTGGCGTGCCAGAGGTCACGGCCTCTCTGACGGCCTCCTCCCAGCCGTCTGGTTGGGCAGTACCAGCGATGATGCGCCAGGCAAAGTTGCTGTCAGGTTCCTTCGCGAGGAGCCTGTAGGCGAAGACAAGGTCGTCGATTCCGTTGGTCTCTGGGCTACCGACGAGTTGGAATCCTGCGTCTCCGAGGTACTTCTCGACGAAGCTGCGGAACGGCTCTGGTGCGATGATCATTGCGGTCGGAAAGGTCTCGGCGTATGACTCGGCAATTTCGCCAGCCGGAATGCGTCGGATGCACTCCGCGATCAGGCGGCCGATGTACGGCGACTGCCTGTTGTGAGTCGAACAGGAGAAATGCTTGATCTTCGGGTAGAGGGCGCTCTCAGCGCTCTTTCCGGGCAGGTAGCACTCGTAACGCTTGTCGAGCCGGCCGGTCAGCAGCCCATTGGCCTTCGCTCGGTCAACAACCGTGTGTGTCGCGGCCACGAGGACCTCGGTGCACCGTGAGCAGAAGGGCAACTCGAATCGCTGGTACTGCCCTTCGGCAGCGAGCTCTCGGATTGCGTCGGGCGACGCGTCCCGGAAGGCGTACAGGGCCTGATCGTCGTCGCCGACGATGAGGGTAGGGCTCGATCCAGCGAGAGCCTTGATCAGTTCGACCTCAAGTGCACAAAAGTCTTGAAACTCATCGACCACCACCTGCGCGTAGGCAGGGACGTAATCAGGGTTATCCCTGAGTGCCCGGTACACCCGGAAGACTGAGTCGTCGTACCCGACAGCCCTGTAGTAGTCACCACTGCGGAGTGTGGACACCACTGCGGTTGAATCGGGCTCGAGGCTCCGGAATCGTTGACCGATCTCCATCTCGTCCATGGTCAAGCCCTCGATCAGGAGAAGATCTTCCGCGGCAAGCCTGATGAACGTGAACGGACGGTAGTGAATGTTGGGTGGTGTGCCGGGAAGGCCTTGATGGAGCAGCTTCTTGGCTAGGCCATGGAACGACTGGACCTCAGTGCCCTCACCCAGTGACCCACTTAGATCCTTTACCGGCTCTACGCGACTGAGTGGGGAGAGCGGGTTCGGATCCGGGGTGGGCGTGGGCGGGTGGGCCAGGTGATCCCGCCGGCGTGGAGCAGGACTCGGAGCCGGTAGTTCTCGAACGAGCGGAAGCCGTGACCGCACCGCTTGA